>JAQGMY010000410.1 GCA_028292105.1 Ramlibacter sp. | reverse complement strand
GGCTGGATCGCCGCCGCCGGCGGGCTGATCGAGGATGAGGGCATTCCGGTGGTCGTGCTGCTGCCCGAAGTGCCCTTCGACGAGCAGAAGTTCACCGCGCGGGTGGACGCCCTGGTCACGCAGCATGGCTACTGCACGGTCATCGTGTCCGAGGGCTGCCACCATCCGGACGGCACCTTCCTGGCGGAACAAGGCAGCAAGGATGCGTTCGGCCACGCCCAACTCGGTGGGGCGGCGCCGGTGGTGGCCGGCATCATCCAGCGGGCGCTGGGCCACAAGTTCCATTGGGCCGTCGCGGACTACCTGCAGCGCTCGGCGCGGCACATCGCGTCGCAGACCGACGTCCGGCAGGCGTACGAGGTCGGCGCCGCAGCGGTGGAGTTCGCGCTGCAGGGCCACAACGCCGTCATGCCGACGATCGAGCGCCTGAACGACGCGCCTTACCAGTACCGCATCGGCATGGCGCCGCTGTCGCAAGTGGCCAACGTCGAGAAGTTCATGCCCAGGGACTTCATCAGCGCCGACGGCTTCGGCATCACCGAGGCCTGCAAACGCTACCTGCGCCCGTTGATCCAGGGCGAGGACTATCCGGCGTTCAGCAACGGCATGCCCGTCTACGCCACCTTGAAGAACCTTTCCGTCCCCCGCAAGCTGCCGGCCTTCGAACTGCGCTGAGCCCGCGCCCTTGCGCATTTACCGTCATGACCCCCAAGATTTCCCTCACCCGCTACCTCGTCGAAAAGCAGCGTGTCGCCGACCGCATCCCTTCGGACCTGCGACTGCTGCTCGAAGTGGTGGCCCGTGCCTGCAAGCGCATCAGCCATGACGTGAACGAGGGGGCGCTGGGCGGCGTGCTCGGCACCGCCGGCACCGACAACGTGCAGGGCGAGGTGCAGAAGAAGCTGGACATCATCGCCAACGAGGTGCTGATCGAAGCCAACGAATGGGGCGGCCACCTGGCCGCCATGGCCAGCGAGGAAATGGAAGGCATCCACGTGGTGCCCAACCGCTATCCGCAAGGCGAGTACCTGCTGCTGTTCGACCCGCTCGATGGCTCGTCGAACATCGATGTCAACGTCAGCATCGGCACCATCTTCAGCGTGTTGAAGAAGGCGGAGGGCTCCGGCGCGGGCGTCAGCGAAAGCGATTTCCTGCAGGCCGGCAGCAAGCAGGTGGCCGCCGGCTATTGCGTCTACGGGCCGCAGACCACACTGGTGCTGACGGTGGGCGACGGCGTTGCGATGTTCACGCTGGACCGCGAGCAGGGTTCCTTCGTGCTGACCGACGAGGACGTCCGCATTCCGGAAGACACGAAGGAGTTCGCCGTCAACATGTCGAACATGCGGCACTGGGACGCGCCGGTGAAGCGCTACATCGACGAGTGCCTGGCCGGCAAGGACGGCCCGCGCGGCAAGGACTTCAACATGCGCTGGGTGGCCTCGATGGTGGCCGACGTGCACCGCATCCTCACCCGCGGCGGCATCTTCCTGTACCCGTGGGACAAGCGCGAGCCGGACAAGCCCGGCAAGCTGCGCCTGATGTACGAAGCCAACCCCATGAGCTGGCTGGTCGAGCAAGCGGGCGGCGCCGCCACCAACGGCAAGCAGCGCATCCTCGACATCCAGCCCAAGAAGCTGCACGAGCGCGTGGCGGTGATGCTGGGGTCGAAGAACGAGGTGGAGCGGGTGAGGTCTTACCACGCGGCCTGAGATGCCGCGTAGGGTGTGCAGCTTGCTGCGCACCAGGGGGGATGGTGCGCAGCAAGCTGCACACCCTACCCTCGACCAGGGGAGAATGAAAAAAGGCCGGAACACTCCGGCCTTTCATCTGGTCACGCGGGCCAGGTCACTCCGGCTGGATGTTGTTCTTCCGGATGAACTCACCCCAGTGCTGGCGTTCCTTGCGCAGGTCCGCGGCGAAGGCTTCCGGCGTGTCGTGCACCGGGATCAGCGCCTGGGCGTGCAGCCGCTGCACCACCGCCGGCGTCTTGAAGGCCTTGTCGATCTCGGCGCTCAATTTCTTGATGATGGCCGGCGGGGTCTTGGCCGGCGCCATGATGCTGAACGAAGTCCAGGCGCGGAAGTTGCCGAAGCCGGCTTCGGCCAGCGTGGGCACGTTCGGGAACAGCGGCGACTTCTGGTTGATGGCCAGCGGGATCACCTTGCCGGCCCGGATCTGCTGCTCGATGGTGGCGAGGTCGGTGAACATGAACTGCAGGCGGCCCGTCAGCAGGTCCTGGTAGGCCGGCGCCACGCCCTTGTACGGCACGTGGGTGAACTTCGCACCGGTCACGTCCTCCAGCATGCGCACCCCGATGTAAGGCGGGCTGCCGACACCGGCGGAGCCGTAGAAGAACTTCTCGGGATCCTTCTTGCCGGCCTCGACCATGTCCTTCAGCGTCTTCCAGCCGGCGGAAGGCGCGGCCACGATGACCATGGGCGCCATCACGCCGCGGCTGACGGGGGCAAGGTCCCGTTCGGCGTCGAAGGGCATGTTCTTCAGCAGCACGGGGTTGATGCCCAGCGAGGAGTTAGAAGCCACCAGGATCGTGTAGCCGTCCGGGTCCGCCTTGGCGACGATGTCGGCGCCGATGTTGCCGCTGGCACCCGGCTTGTTGTCCACCACGAACGATTGCTTGAGCTGCTCGGTCAGCGCCTGCGCCAGGATGCGGGCGAAGGCGTCGGTGCCGCCGCCGGGCGAGGAAGGCACGACGATGCGCACCGGGCGCGCCGGCCAGTTGTCCTGGGCGAAGGCGCCGCCCGGCAGCGCCAGGCCGAGGACGGCCGCCTGCACGAGCCGGCGGCGCTGGAGGGAAGTGGGGAGCTGTTGCATGGTCTTCATCTTTGTAAAGTGGTTCAACGCTTGCGCCTGGCGGCCGCGTCGGCTTTCCACAGCGCCCAGGGTCGTTCCACCTGGCCTTCCGTGCTGGCCATGGCGGCTTG
>JAQGMY010000401.1 GCA_028292105.1 Ramlibacter sp. | reverse complement strand
ACGCACACCGTCACCATCGACGGCATGAAGTTCGAGCCGCAGACCTTGACCGTCAAGCGAGGCGACAAGGTGGTCTGGCGCAACAAGGACATCGTGCCGCATACGGCCACCTCCGCCGGCACGTTCGACTCGGGCCAGCTCGCCGCGGGTGCCAGCTGGTCATGGACGGCAGGAAAGGCAGGGCGCATCGCCTACGTTTGCACCTACCATCCAGGGATGAAGGCAACGGTGGTCGTGCAATGAAGCCGGTCCGTGGCTCGCCAGGCGAGGCCTCGCTGCCGGCCGACGACGGGCTGGCCGAGGCCGTCCGTTCGCAGCAGGCCGGCGCGTGGGAAGCCATCATGCGGCGGCATAACCGCAGGCTTTACCGGGTCGCGCGGTCCATGCTGCGCGACGACGCCGAAGCGGAAGACGCGCTGCAGGAAGCCTACCTTTCCGCTTTTCGGGCCATGGCGGACTTCCGGGCCGAGGCCTCGCTCGTGACCTGGCTGAACCGGATCGTCGTCAACGAGTGCATGACACGGTTGCGGCGGCAGGCCCGCCGCGACAACATCGTTGCCATCGTTGCGCTCAGCCCGGACTTCTCGCAGGAGGACGAGCCCGTGCCGGAGCAATCAGCCAGTGGCGAACAGGAAGCTCCCGACGATGCAGTGGCCCGCGGCCAGGTGCGTGCCCTCCTGGAGCGCAAGATCGACGAACTGCCGCAGGCCTTTCGAGCGGTGTTCGTGATGCGGGCACTCGAAGAGATGAGCGTCGAAGAAGTCGCCGAGCTCCTGCGCATCCCGGAGGCCACGGTGCGCAGCCGGTTCTTCCGCGCCCGTGCCCAGTTGCGCGAGGCGCTGGCGCGCGAGGTCGACTTCGCGATGGAAGACGCTTTCGCGTTCGACGGCGAACGGTGCGACCGCATCGTGTCCGGCGTCTTGCAGGCCCTGGCCACGCCGCCACCAACCCACCAAGGAGATGCGACATGGACCCGGGAATGATGCTGCGCACGGCAGTCGTCCTGCTGGCGATCACCGGCGCCGGCGGGCTCCTCATGGCCGGCATGCGGTTCACGGGGCGTCCGCGTCCGCCGGACTGGCTGGCCATGCTGCATGGCCTGTTGGCGGGCAGCGGCTTGACCCTGGTGTTGTACACGGCCTTCACCGCCGGCCTGGCGGCCAACGCCTTGCTCGGGCTCGCCGTGATGGTCCTTGCCGCCTTGGGCGGTTTGATCCTGAACCTGCGATACCACACCCAGGGCGAAGCCCTGCCCGTATGGCTGGTGCTGCTCCACGCCGCCGTGGCGGCGGTCGGCCTGGTCATCTTTGCGATCGCCGCCTGGGGCTAGGCAGCAGGTCACGACGATGCTGCAACATCTCTCTGGCGAACAGCTGCGCGCCCTGGTCTTCGACCAGATGCCCGAAGCCGCGATCCTTGCCGACACCGGCGGCATCATCCGCCTGTGGAACCGTGGCGCCGAGTCACTGTTCGGATTCGCGGCGGCCGAGGCCGTCGGCGCGTCACTTGACCTGATCATCCCGGAGAGACTGCGGCAGGCGCACGACGCCGGCTTTCGCCGCGCGCTCGAGACGCGGCAGATGAAGTTTGCCGGCCGCGTGATGACCACCCGCGCGACGCACAAGCAGGGCCATCGCCTCTACATCGATTTTTCCTTCGGACTGCTCGAGGGCGGCGCCGGCGAGCTGCTGGGCGTGCTGGCGATCGGCCGCGACGTCACCGCGCGCGAGTTGGCCCGGCGCCAGCACAACGAAGCCGGCCCGGCAAAGGCGGGCCCGATCGCGCCACCGGCACAATGACCTCCTCATTCCCCATGAGGAGATCTGACCATGATCCAGACCAGGCCCTTGTTCGAACTGCGCCTGCATGTGCCGGAGGTCCACGACCTCGGCGACACTTGCGCGGGCCGCCGGCGCATCGCGCCGGTGGTCGGCGGCAGTTTCGACGGTGAACGGCTCAAGGGCACGGTGCTCGAAGCCGGCGGCAGCGACTGGCTGCTGCAGCGCAGCGATGGCGTCGTCGCGCTGGATGTGCGGATCGTGCTGCGCACGGACGATGGTGCATCGATCTCCCTGGCCTACCGCGGGCTGCGGCACGGGCCCCCGGAAGTGATGGCACGCGTGGCCGCCGGCGAGTCCGTCGATCCCGCCTCGTACTATTTCCGCATCGCGCCCACGTTCGAGACTTCTGCGCCCCGCTACCAGTGGCTGGAGCGCCTGCTGGCGGTGGGGACGGGAAGGCGGGAGCGGACCGGACCGATCTACACGATCCACGAAGTCCTGTAGGGCAGTGCGACAGCCGCCCGATCCCGCCCGCAGGCGCCTGCTGCAACTCGCGGCCGGCCCGTCCTTCGCTGCCTGGGTCGGCACTCCGCCGCTCGCAGCCAGCGCAGCCGAGGCCAGCCGCTTCGCCCGGGTCCGGCCGGGCCATGCCGATTGGCCCGACGCCGCGGCGTGGCGGCAGTTCGGCGGCCAGCTCGCCAGTCCCCTGCTCACGGTGCAGTCGCCGTGGCCTGGCTGCCGGGCCGCGCCGGCGAGTGCCGCCTGCGCCGACATCTTCAGGAAAGCCAGGAACCCGTACTACCTTGGTGACGAAGTCGCATTGACGCAGACGCTCGGCTGGGT
>JAQGMY010000390.1 GCA_028292105.1 Ramlibacter sp. | reverse complement strand
GGATTGGTGCTTGTACTCGGCCGATGGGACTCGTAGCATGCGTCGCTACCGTCAGGAACTGTCGAGCATGGCTCGCGGCACCTTGCGGCAAGCCCTTGTTCCGCAACGTGTTCCATTTCAATAGATCGGTTTCCATGGCTCGAATCTGGTACTGCCTCGCACTGTCTTCCACCTTGCTCGTCGGATGCGCGATCACTCAGTCCGTCAAACCGGTTGCGCGCTTCGATGGCGCGCAGGTTTGCATCGTCGTCAATCCGGCGGTTTCGCAAAAGGGGTTCCTGGAGACGTACACGCGTGTCCTTCGAGAGAAGGGCTACTCGGTCAAGCAGCTTCAACCGGGCTCCGCCGTCAGCGACTGCCCCGTGACTTCGACCTACACCGCCAACTGGCGTTGGGACCTGGGCCTGTACATGGCCTATGCGGATATCAAGGTGTTCAACAACGGCCAACAATCCGGCGCGGCGGTCTACGACGCGATGAGCGGCGGCGCCAACATGAAGAAGTTCATTCGCGGTGAGGAGAAGATCGCTGAACTGGTGCAGGAGCTCTTCCCGGGCAGGGCTGCCGTGCGAACGCAGTAAGGACCTGCCGGGGAGTGCCTGCCTGCGCCCGCAGGCAGGCACTCCCCACTGCAAGAAGTACAGTGGCACACGTCCACGTCGCGGAGCCAAGGCCCATGAAACTCACCCTCTACATCCTCGGCGGCCTGCTCGCGCTGTTCGGCGTGATCTGGATCCTGCAGGGCGTCAACATCCTGCCCGGCAGCTTCATGACCGGGCAGATCAAGTGGGCGATCTACGGCGCGATTGCACTCGTCGTCGGCATCGTGCTGATCGTGGCGGCAAGGCGGATCGACAAGCCGCGTCGCACGGGCACCTGAGCGCTGCGGCGCCCGCTCATGCGGGCTTGTCTTTGCTGCCGCCGCTGGCAGCTTGCTGCTCCCGCGCAGCGATGTTCGCCATGATCTCCGCCCCGCGGTTCGCCGCCGACAGGCCGCGGAACAGGAAGCACAGGTTCACGGTGTCCTGCAGTTCGTTCCAGCTGGCGCCGGCCTTGCGGGCGGCCATGGCGTGCAGCACGGCGGCGTCGCTGGCGTCCATCAGCAGCATGCCGAACAGCATCAGCTGTGCCGTCTTCACGTCGAAGCTCTTCGGGTACATGCCGTGGCTGCGGATCTGCTCCTGCAGGTCCACCATCTTCGGATCGAGCGCGCCGGTGACGGACAGGCGCGCCTCGATGCGCGGCGGCAGGAAGCCGAGCAACTCCTCGTAGATCCTGCAGCGTTCCTCGTAAGTGACCTCGGTGTCGGCGTAGTTGCCCATGCTTTGCTGGACGGCGTTCAGGTTGATTCGGTTGGGCAGCATGGTTGGTGGTCTTCTTTCTCGGGTTCAGTGGTTCAGCCCACGCCGAAGCTGGCGCGCGCGTCGCCTCATTCGGGTGCGATCTTCGCGTCCTTGACGACCTGCGCCCAGCGGCGGGTCTCGGCCTGCACGAATCCGCGGAAGCGCTCGCCCTGCCACGGCATCAGCTGCACGCCATTGGCGCGCAATGCGTCCTGCACCTTCTTGTCCGCCAGCACCTTGACGTGGGCGGCACGCAGCTCTTCCAGCACCGGCGCGGGCGTGCCCTTGGGGGCAAAGACACCGGCCCAGGTGGCAGCCTCGACGTTCTTCAAGCCGAGTTCGGCGAAGGTCGGCACGTCCGGCAATGCGAAATGGCGCTCCGGTGCGGCGACCGCGAGCGCGCGCAGCTTGCCGGCCTTGAGGTTCGGCAGCGACACCGACACCGTGTCGAACATCATCGCGATGTTGCCGCCCATGAGGTCCATCGACGCAGGGGCGCCGCCCTTGTACGCCACGTGCGTCAGTTCGACCCCCGCGGCCTTCTCGAACAGCACGCCCGCCAGGTGCAGCGAGGTGCCCGTGCCGGCGGAGCCGTACGTCAGCTTGCCCGGCTCCCGCCTGGCGCGGGCGATCAGTTCGTCGACCGTCTTCGCTCCGCTTTCGGCATTGACGACGAGGACGTTCGGGACCGAGCCCCAGAGCGAGATGAATTCGAAATCGGCCAGGGCGTCGTAAGGCAGCCTGGCAAACAGCGACGGATTGGCGCCGTGCGTGGCGGAGGTCCCGACCAGCAGCGTGTAGCCGTCCGGTGCGGCCTTGGCGACCAGTGCCGCGCCTATGTTGCCGGCGGCACCGGCCTTGTTTTCCACCAGCACGACCTGCCCGAGCTCGCGCCCGAGCGCTTCGGCGACCGGGCGCGACATCGCGTCGATCGCGCCGCCGGGGGCGAAGGGGACGACCAGGCGGATCGGCTTTTGGGCGTAGCGCGGCTGCGCCAGCAGCGGCCCGCAGGCGGAGCCGCCGGCCAGGGCCAGCGCGGCGTGCAGCCAGTCACGGCGGGAGCGGGGGTTGGGCTGCATCGGTCGGCGTTCTCGGGGCGGTGTATGGAAGGACGATTATTCGGGCGCGATCGATCTGGCGGAATAGCGCTTACCCGGCCCGGCCTGGCGCGTCCCGCGCGTACGCGCTCAGGTTTGCACCATTGCTTGCGCTGGCCTGGCCGCTGTAGGCTCCGCCCGTCCCCAGAACAACCATGGTGAGCTGCATGAAACGTTTTTCCCGGTTCCTGGCCCTGTCCGCCCTCGGCGGCGCGCTGGCCTTCCCCGTCCTCTCGCAGACCGTGAAGGTCACGCCACTGGGAGGCATGGAGGGCGAGTTCTGCCCGCAGGACCGGGCGCTGCTGTTCGAGGACCCGAACGGCACGCGCATCCTGTACGACCCGGGCCGCACGGTGGCGGGGGCCAACGACCCGCGCCTGGGCAAGATCGACGTCATCCTGGTGACCCACATGCACGGCGACCACGTCGGCAACGCCCACAACGCCGCGCCCAATGCGGGGACCTGCGCGGCGCCCGACCTGTCCGTGTCGGCCATGCCGGAATCGCTCGCGGTGCGCATCGCATTGGCGAAGAAGTCGAAGATCGTGACCGGCAGCGAGATGCCGCCCTTTTTCGCCGCCAAGCTGCGCGCCGGCGGCGGCAATCCGGCCGACTCGATCCTCGCGCGCTTCGGCGGCAGCGTGACGGTGGGCGGCGTGCGCATCGCCACCGTGACCGCGATGCACAGCAACGGCCTGGACCCGGACCACATCGGCGGTGAACTCGGCAAGGCCATGAAGGACGCGGGCATCGCCGGCGACGTCGGCCTGCCCACGGGCTACATCCTTGGCTTCAGCAACGGCCTGGTGGCTTACCTCTCCGGCGACACCGGCATCACGGCGGACCAGGACCTGGTGGTGCGCAAGCACTACAACGCCAGGCTCGCGGTGATGAACATGGGCGACGGCTTCACCACGGGCCCCGCGGAGGCGGCCTATGTGATCAACGAACTGGTGAAGCCCGCTTCCGTGATCGCATCGCACGCCAACGAAGTCGGCACGGTCGGCGGCAAGGTCCGTCCGGGCAGCAAGACGGAAGCCTTCATCAAGGCCGCCAAGGTGCCGGTGCACGTGCCGCTGTCGGGCAAGACGATGGAATTCGACGCGGGTGGCAAGTGCACCGCGGGCTGCTGATCCCGTCGGATTCGTAGGGTGTGCAGCTTCGCTGCGCACCGCCTCCCCATCCCCAGCAGAGCTGCACACGCTGCGAGCAGCCGCGCCCGGGATGACAAGGACCAGGAGTCGCATAATCGTCGCCTGCACCCGATCGACCCCGCCCCCGAGGACCGTCATGACCTACCCGAACACCCAACTCTTCATCAATGGCCAGTGGCAGGACGCTGCCGACGGCAAGACGCTCGCCGTGTTCAATCCGGCGACGGGCAAGGAGATCGGCCGCGTCGCGCACGCCGGCAAGGCCGACCTGGACAAGGCACTGGAGGCTGCGCAGAAGGGCTTCGAGACCTGGCGCGACATGACAGCGGACGCCCGCAGCAAGATCATGCGCAAGGCCGCCGGCCTGATGCGCGAGCGCGCTGCCGAGATCGCCCCGCTGCTGACGCAAGAGCAGGGCAAGCCGCTGGCCGAAGCCAAGGGCGAGGCGATGGCCGCCGCCGACATCATCGAATGGTTCGCCGAGGAAGGCTACCGGGTCTACGGCCGCATCGTGCCCTCGCGCTGGAGCCTGTCCGTGCGCCAGATGGTGCTGAAGGACCCCGTCGGGCCCGTCGCCGCCTTCACGCCCTGGAACTTCCCGATCAACCAGGTCGTGCGCAAGGTCGGTGCGGCGCTCGCCGCCGGCTGCTCCATGCTGGTCAAGGCACCGGAAGAGACCCCCGCCGCGGCCGCTGCGCTGATCCGCGCCTTCGCTGACGCCGGCCTGCCGCCCGGTGTGCTGGGCCTGGTCTACGGCAACCCGGCCGAGATCTCCAGCTACCTGATCCCGCACCCCATCATCCGCAAGATCACCTTCACCGGCTCCACGCCGGTGGGCAAGCAGCTGGCCGCCATGGCCGGCCAGCACATGAAGCGCGTGACGATGGAGCTCGGTGGCCACGCCCCGGTCATCGTCTGCGAGGACGCCGACATCGCGCTGGCGGTCAAGTCCGCCGGCGCCGCCAAGTTCCGCAATGCCGGCCAGGTCTGCATCGCGCCGACGCGCTTCCTGGTGCACGAGAGCATCAAGAACGAATTCGCCCAGGCGATGGCCAAGTACGCCTCCGGCCTGAAGGTCGGCGAAGGCCTGACCGAGGGCACGCAGATGGGCCCGCTGGCCAATCCGCGCCGCCTGACGGCGATGGCCGAGTTCCAGGCCGACGCCGTCAAGCACGGCGCCCAGGTGCTCACCGGTGGCAAGCGCATCGGCGACTCCGGCAATTTCTGGGAGCCGACCGTGCTCATGGACGTGCCGCTGGAAGCCAAGGTGTTCAACGACGAGCCCTTCGGCCCGGTCGCGGCGCTGCGCAGTTTCGACAAGCTGGAAGACGCCATCGCCGAAGCCAACCGCCTGTCCTTCGGGCTGGCCGGCTACGCGTTCACCAGGTCGCTGAAGAACGCCGACCTGCTGTCGCGCAAGGTCGAGGTCGGCATGCTGTGGGTCAACATGCCCGCCATGCCCAGCGCGGAAATGCCTTTCGGCGGCATCAAGGACTCCGGCTACGGCTCCGAAGGCGGACCGGAAGCACTCGACGCTTACCTCAACGCGCGTTCCGTTGCCGTCATGAACGTTTGATCCGGCGCCCCGCCTTTCTCTTCGGAGCGAGGCGGCGGCGGATGCCGGGCTGCGCGCTGCAGCCGTTCACCCATTCGGGCGAAGCGTTTTGCTGCAGTGCGACTACGATTCTTCCGTGGGCCTGCCAGCCGCGCCGCAGGGCGCGCACCGCACCCTCCCACGCCTGGAGAATGCCGATGGTCGCGCCCGCGCAGATGTCCTTCCTGGGACTGGCCAGGAACCCGATGCTTTCCGAGCTCCCGCCGGACCGCCTGAGCCGGCTGGCGGCGCAGTGCCGCTGGAAGCGCTTCGCAGCCGGCCAGGTGATCGTGTCGCGGCACGCGCCCAGCGGCGACGTCCACCTGATCGTCGACGGCCGCGTCCGCATCCACGTCTATTCGTCGGACGGCCGCGAGGTCCTCTTCACGCACACGCAGGAAGGCGGCATCGTCGGCGACTTGGCGGCGGTCGACGGCGGCTTGCGGACCGCCGATGCGCACGCGAGCAGCGCGGTGCTCTGCGCCACGCTTTCGGCGGAAGACTTCCGCCAGCTGCTGCACGAAGAGCGCAGCGTCGAGGAAAAGTACGTGCGCTACCTGGTGGGGCTGGTGCGCTCGCTCACCAACCATGTCATCGAGCTGAGCACGCTCGGGGTACAGAACCGCATCCGGGCCGAAATGCTGCGCCTGGCGCAAGGGCAGGCGGAAGCCGGCCAGGCGAAGCTGCAGCCGGCGCCGCGGCATGCGGACCTGGCCGCGCGTGTCGGCACGTCGCGCGAGCAGGTGACGCGCGAGCTCTCGGCGCTCACCCGCCAGGGCCTGCTGCAAAAGAGCGGCGGCGCGCTGCTGGTCACCGACGTCCGCGGGCTGCAGGCGCTGGTCCATGGCGCGCCAGCGACGGCGGTGCCTACTTCACGAGCTCCCCGAACTGCGCCTCGTGGCGAGCAATATAGGCCGCGATGAACTTGCACTGCGGGATCGCTTTCAGCCCGCGGCTGCGGACGTCGTCCAGCGCATAGGCGGCGAGCCTCGAGCCGACGCCCTGGCCTTCGTGCTCCGGCTCCACCTCGGTGTGGGTGAAGCGCACCCCGTCGCCTTCGATGCTGTACTGCGCCAGCGCGGCGACGCGGCCGTCGATCTTCAGTTCGTAGCGCGACGCACCCTCGTTGTTCGAAACGTCGCTTTCCGGAGTGGAGGATTGCTGCTGCTGTTTCATGCTGTCATGGTGCCATGCCCGTGGCGGTGACGGGGCCCTTCAGGTGTTTTGCCGGGCAGCCCCGTACGGTGTGCAGCTCTGCCGCGGACCACCCGCGTTACCATTGATCCTGCTGCAGACAAGCATAAGTACTTGAGTACTAGGCACAGGAGACAAGACATGACGACGAGGCGAAACCTCCTCACCGGCGCCGCTGCCATCACGGCGCCATTTTTCTGGCCCGGCCTTGCCAGTGCCGCCGATCCGTACCCCGCCCCGGGCAAGGTCATCACCATCGTCGTCCCGCAGGCACCCGGCGGGGCCAACGACGTGATCGGCCGCGCGCTCGCGCAGAAGCTGAGCTCCAGCATCGGCACCTCGGTGATCGTGGACAACCGCCAGGGCGCCGGCGGCAACCTCGGCACGTCCTACGTGGCGCGCCAGCCGAAGGACGGCTACACGCTGCTGCTGAACGCGCAGAGCGTGCAGACCATCAATCCCTTCCTGTACCGCAAGGTGCCGTTCGACCCGGTGAAGGACTTCGATCCGGTGATGGTGGTCGGCGTGGCGCCTTACATGCTGACCGTCAATCCGGCGCTGCCGGTGCGCAACCTGCGCGAGCTGGTCGCGCTGGCGAAGGCGCAGCCGGGCAAGCTGAACTACGCGTCCGCCGGCAATGGCACCGTGAACCACATGCTGGGCGAAATGCTGCGCACGGCGGCCGGCATCGACATCGTGCATGTGCCGTACCGCGGCGCGGCGGCGGCGGCTACCGACGTGATCGGCGGCCAGGCGCAGATCGCCTTCGGCAGCATCGCGGGTCTGCTGCCCTTCGTGAAGACCGGGCAGCTGCGCGCCATCGGCGTCTGCACCGAAAAGCGCACCGCGCTGGCGCCGGACCTGCCGACGCTGGCCGAAACGCTGCCGGGCCTCTATGCCAATGCCTGGTACGGCCTGTTCGTGCCGGCCGGCACGCCGCGCGACATCGTCAACAAGCTGCACGGCGAGATCGCCAGGCTGATGAACGATCCCGACATGAAGGAACGCATGGTCGGCCTGGGTGTCGAACCTGCGCCGGGCACGCCCGATCAACTGGCCACGCTGATGCGCGACGACCTGGTCCGCTGGTCGAAGATCGTCAAGGATTCGGGCGCGCAGCTCGACTGAAGCACAACCCAAATACCCCGACGCCGGTTGTTGATCTCTACTCTCCGAAGAATTCCCATGAACAAGCTCGTCAAAACTGCAGCCCTCGTTCTGCTCGCCAGCGCATCCGTGCTCGCGGTGCCTCTTGCGCAAGCGCAGAAGTTCCCCGACAAGCCGATCCGCTTCATCGTTCCCTTCCCGCCCGGTGGCGGCAACGACATCCTGGCGCGCGCCATGCAGCCGCGGCTGGCGGAGCTGCTGGGGCAGCCGGTGATCATCGACAACAAGCCGGGCGCCGGCGGCAACATGGGCACCGACATGGCGGCCAAGGCGCAGCCCGATGGCTACACCATCGTGATCGCGTCCAACCAGGTCACGATCAATCCCTGGCTCTACAGCAAGCTGCCCTTCGACATCGAGAAGGACCTGGTGCCAGTCGCCCAGGCGGCCAGCGTGCCGATGGTGCTGGTGGTGAATCCCTCGGTGCCCGCCAACAGCGTCAAGGAATTCATCGCGCTGGCCAAGGCCAGCCCGGGGAAATACAACCACGCGACGCCGGGCACCGGCACGCCGCAGCACATTGCCTTCGAGGTGTTCAACCACGAGGCCGGCATCAAGGTGACGCATGTCCCTTACAAGGGCACCGGCCCGGCGCTGGCCGACCTGATCGGCGGCCAGGTGCAGAGCGCGATCGGCACCATGGCTTCGGTCGAGCCCTACGTGAAGTCCGGCAGGTTGCGGGCCCTGGGCGTCACCACGCCCAAGCGCTCACAAGCCATGCCCAACGTGCCGACGATCGCCGAATCCGCGCTGCCCGGCTTCGAAGTGCCGCTGTGGTATTCCATCCTGGCGCCCTCGGGCACGCCGCGTGACGTGATCGCGCGCCTTTCTTCCGACATCGCCAAGACGCTGCAGACGCCGGAGGTGCGCCAGCGCCTGACGGACCAGGGCTTCGAGGTGCATTACCTCAACGCCGACCAGATGGCCGATCTCATGAAGCGTGACATCGCGCGCTGGCAGAAGTCGATCAAGGACATCGGCCTGAAGCTCGATTGATGACCGTCACCGTCAACGATGCCCTTGCGGGCACCACCGTGCTGGACTTCTCCCAGGTGGGCGCGGGCCCGACCTGCGCGATGCTGCTGGGGGACCTGGGCGCCGAGGTGATCAAGGTGGAGGCGCCGGCCGGCGACATCGGCCGCAAGCTCGGGCCGCCCTGGCAGAACGGCGAGTCCGTGGTGTCGATGAGCTTCAACCGCAACAAGCGCTCGATCGCCATCGACCTCAAGAAACCGGACGGACCTGCGCTGGTGCGGCGGATGGCCGCGCAGGCCGACGTCGTGGTGGAAAGCTTCCGCCCCGGCGTGATGGACCGCCTGGGCATCGGCTACGCCGCACTGCGCGAGATCAATCCGCGGCTGGTGTTCTGCTCGATCTCCGCTTACGGGCAGACCGGCCCGTGGAAGGACAAGCCCGGCGTCGACGGCATCATCCAGGCGGTGTCGGGCCTCATGAGCAACATCGGCACCGAAGACTCGCCGCCGATGAAAGTGCTGGCGCCGGCCGCGGACATGACGACGGCTTATCTCGCCACGACCGCGGTGCTTGCCGCGCTGCGGGTGCGCGACGCCACCGGCGAGGGCCAGCACCTCGACGTCAGCCTCTACAACAGCGCGGTGATGCTGCAGCAGTCGGCCGTGGCCTCGTACCTTTCCTCCGGCGAGAAGCCCGCGCGCACCGGCACCGGGGCGCCGTACTCCACGCCCAACGAAGCCTATCCCACGCGGGACGGCTGGATCATGATCGCGGCCTACCACGACGATCGCTGGAAAGCCTTCTGCGAAGTGATAGGCGACGCCGGGCTGGCCACGGATCCACGCTTCGCCAGCAATGCGCAGCGGATGAAGCACCGCGGCGAACTGATGGCCGAACTGTCGCGGCGGCTGGCGGCGCACACCTCGCTGGAATGGCAGGAACGGCTGGAAGCCGCCGACATCATCTGCGGCCCCATCGCCGACTACGACATGCTGGCGGCGTCGCCGCAACTGGCGCACAACGGCGTGATCGTGGAGACCCGCAACATCGACGCGGGCGTGGTGCGGATGCCGGGCGCGGCCTTCGGCGACCGCGATGCGCAATCGCGGGTGCGCCGGGGCCCGCCGGCCATCGGCGAGCACAGCCGCGAAGTGCTGGCGTCCTTCGGCATCCCCGCGCAAGAGATCGAACAGCTCGTCGCCGGCGGCGCCGTGCACGAGAGAAAGGAATCCGCGTCATGAAATTCAAGGCACTTCGCCTCTACTCCGAAGACGGCAAGCGCGTGTGCCGCATGGTCGACCAGACCCTGGCCGACCTCGATCCGGGCGACGTCGTCATCCGCTCGCAGTACGCGGCCGTCAACTACAAGGACGCCCGCGCCGTCACCGGCGTTGGCAACGTGATCTCGCGCTTTCCGTGCGTGCCCGGCGTCGAAGTGGCGGGCGTCGTCGTCGAGTCGGCCGATCCGCAGTTCAGGCAAGGCGATCGTGTCACGGTGCAGGGCGGCCGCGAGTTCGGCATGCGCCGCGATGGCGGCTACAGCGAGTACGTGCGCGTGCCGGGTTCGTGGATCGGCCGGGTGCCGCAGGGCAGCGACGGCTTCGACATGGTCGGCATGGGGCTGGCTGCGTACACGTCGGCCGTGGCTGTCGATGCGCTGATGAAGCACGGCGTCACGCCGGACCGGGGGCGGGTGGTGGTCACGGGCGGCACTGGCGGCAGTTCGTCTTTCGCGATCGACATGCTGGCCGGCCTCGGCTACGAGGTGGTCGCGAGCACCGGCAAGACCAGCGAGCACGACTACCTGAAGATGCTGGGCGCCAGCGACGTGATCGGCCGCGACGGCCTCACCACCGGCGACAAGCCGCTGGAAGAACAGCTCTGGGCCGGCGCCATCGACGTGGTCGGCGGAGCGCCGCTCGACAAGCTGCTGCGATCGATGCAGAAGGGCGGCGTGGTCTGCGCCTTCGGCAATGCGGCCGGCGAGAGCTTCACCACTTCCATCTATCCCTTCATCCTGCGCAGTGTTTCGCTGGTGGGCGTGAACGCGAACCACCCGGTGCCCGAGCGGGGCGAGGTGTGGCAGCGGATGATGCCGGGCGGCGACCTGCACCCCCGGCACATCCAGGACATCTGCTACCGCATCCCGTTCGGGCAACTGCAGGCGCACTGCGACAAGCTGATCGCCAGCGGCGTGCGCGGGCGTGCCGTCGTGACCTTCGACGAGTGATCGCACTCGACCACCAAGCTCCCGACCTGGCCGGCATCGTGCGGTCCGGCGACCTGGTGATGTGGGGGCAGGGCACCTCCGAGCCCATCGCGCTGACGCACGCCCTGATGGCGCAGCGCGCCGCCATCGGCCGCTTCAGTGCCTTCGTCGGCATCTCGCTGTCGGAATCGGTGCAGGTGGCGCATGCCGACTGCGTCAGCTTCACCTCCTATTGCGGTGCTGGCCACAACCGGGCGCTGGCGCTGGCGGGCCGGCTGGAGATCCTGCCCTGCCACTACTCCGAACTGCCCCGGCTGGTGGAGGGCGGGCCCTGGCAGCCCGACGTGCTGCTGCTGCAGGTGGCGCCCGCCGATGCCGATGGCCGCTACAGCCTGTCGCTCGCCGGTGACTACCTGGTGCATGCGATCCGCGGCGCCCGTGTGGTCGTCGCCGAAGTCAACGCCCAGGCGCCGACCACCTGCGGGCAGACACTGGGCGCCGAGGACATCGACTTCGTGCTCCACACGGATCGTCCGCCGCTGCGCGCGCCGCCAGGCCGCGCGCACCCGGCGGAGGCCGGCGTGGCCCACCACGTCGCCAGCCTGATCGAAGACGGTGCGACCATCCAGCATGGGATCGGCACCTTGCCGGAGGCCATCGTCGCTTTGCTCGGCGACCGGCGCGACCTCGGGCTGCATTCGGGTGTGCTCGGGGACGCGGCGGCTTCGCTGATCCGCGCCGGCGTCGTCACCAATGCGCTCAAGACCATCGATGCCGGCGCCAGCGTGGCGGGCCTGCTGATGGGAAGCGAGTCCATCAACGCCCTGGCGCATCGCTATGCGGCGATCCAGCTGCGCGGCATCGGCTACACGCATTCCGCCGCGGTGCTGGCGTCCATCGACAACCTCGTCACCATCAATTCGGCGATCGAGGTCGACCTGACGGGCCAGGTGAACGCCGAGGTCGCCGACGGCGTCTACGTGGGTGCGGTCGGCGGTGCCATCGACTTCATCCGCGGCGCGCGGGCGGCGCGCAACGGCCGGGCCATCATCGCCTTGCCTTCCCGGACGGCGGGAAAGGGCATAGGCCGCATCGTTTCGCGCCTGGCGGGCCCGGTGAGCACGGCACGCAGCGATGCGCCGACCATCGTCACCGAGCACGGCATCGCCGACCTGCGCGACCTGTCGCTGTCGCAACGGGTCGCGCGCATGATAGGCATCGCGCATCCGGACGACCGCGAGCGGCTGGCTGCCGAGGCCCGGCAGTCGCGGCTGGCCTGAGCCAACCGGCTCAGCGCGCCTTGCCCGCCGCCTGCTCGTCGCGGGTGATGAAGCGCGTCATCCGCGGACGGTAGGCGGTGCGCGTCTGCTGTGCCTGCGACTGCACCTGTGGCGGCGCGCTGGCGACCTGCGGCACCAGCGGGTCGTAGCCTGGTTGCCGCGCGGCCCGTTCACCGGCCAGCCGGCTCCACAACTCGATGTCTTCGCTGCTCGCATCCCACGCGGTGCCGTACAGCAAGGGTCCGTGCGCGTACATGAACAGGACGATGCGGGCGGCCTGTTCATTGCCGTTGTTGGCCAGCGGGATCAGCTTGCCGTAAGCGTCGGAATAGCGGCCGGCGCGATAGCTCCTGACCGCAAGGTCGAAGGAGGGATCGGACGCGGCCCAGGCCGGGAACGCGCCGCACACGAGGGTGACGAGCAGGGCCGCGGTGCAGGCGGTCTGGCGGACAAGGCGCTTGCCGGGGAGGGTGGGGTTGGCCATTCCTGTGCTCCTCAGAAGGTGTCGATGGCCCCGGCAAGGGGCGCGGCCTGCTTGGCTTGCTCGTGCATCCGGTACAGCTCGTGCGGTTCGGTGACGCTGGGGACCGCAGCCTCGGGCGCCAGCAGCGGATGCAGGTCGGCACTGACCGCCCGCTGCGTGCAGCCGGCGGCGAGCAACAGCACGGCGGCGGTCGCGCCGCAAAGGATCAGGGAACGTGGCGTCATGGAGGGCTCCTGGAGCAAATGCGCCGGGCGGGGCTGCCCGGTGCATTGATCTTGGTGGCCGGGGTCGCGGCGCGATGTGCGCTTTGGCACCGCCGCGGCTATCTCACCGAAAGGGATAGGCGCGGTGCGGCATTGGGCTGCTTGCGAGCGGCACCACCGGCCTCCATCACCGGCCCTTGCGCGGCGACGAAGCGCCCCTGGTCGTGCGCTTCCATGCCGCGCGTCAGGGCTTGCGCGTCTGCATCCGCCGCATCAGGTCTGCCACGGCGTCATGTTCCGACGTGATCGCGGCGGCCAGCCTGGGCGCCGGCTCCCAGTCCTGCACGATGCCCAGGGGCAGCAGGCGCTGCGAGATCGACGGGTTTTCGGTCGCCTTCTCCAGTGCCGGCAACAGCGCCTGCGCCACTTCGGGCGGCGTACCCGCCGGCGCGAACACGCCGAACCAGATGCCCAGGATGTCCTGCTTGTAGCCCAGGCGGGCGAGCGTCGGCACGTCGGGCAGCTCGCGGAACGGGCTGGAGATCGCGATCGGCTTGAGCGCACCGCTCCTGATGTGCGCGCTGAGTGCGCCCAGGGCCAGGATCGCGCCATCGATCTGGCCGCCAAGCATGTCGCTGACGACGGGCGCCGCGCCCTTGTAGGGGATCGAGCTCAGGTCGACCCCTGCCTGCGCATTGATCAACTGCACGCTGAGGTCGCCCGCCGAGCCCGCGCCGGGGGTGCCGATGCGCACGCTGCCGGGCGCCTTCTTCGCCTGCGCGATCATTTCCTGGAAGGTGTTGTAGGGCGCGTCCCTGCGCACCACCAGCACCGACGGCGAGCGGGTGGTGATGCCCAGCGGCGTGAGGTCCTTGAGCGGATCGTAGGCGGCCGCCTGCGGCTCCAGCACACGCCGGATCGTGAGGGCGCTGTTCTGCGCGAACAGCAGCGTGTAGCCGTCCTTCCTGGCCGCGATCACGTTCTGCACGCCCAGCGAGCCGCCGGCGCCGGGGCGGTTCGACACCACGATGGTCGTCTGCAACAGCCGGCCCATCTCGTCGGCCAGCGCACGCGCGGTGGTGTCGGCCGCATCCCCGGGAGCGAGCGGCACCACCAGCGTGATGGTGCCGCCGCGGGGGTAGGCCTGCGCAGAGGCGGATAGCGGCGCCGTGGCCAGGGTGCAGGCCACCAGCAGCAGGCCGGCGAAAGAACGGATCATGTCGTCTCCTTGCGAAACCGGTGTGCCGTCATAGCGGGATCACCAGCAGGGTCTCCACCGCGCGCGAGTCGAGCTTGAAGCGGCGCGAGCGGAACAGCGGCTCGGCACCGCCGACCTCCACCACGTCCTCGCACTGGCCCGCCGCGAACAGCTTCATGGTGCCGTCGAGCTCCATCGTCCGCGTGACCGTGAAGCTGGAACGCACCTGCAACTGCGCGCCCTCGCCGCCGACGATCTGCACGCCGGAGACCGTGTGCCGATAGTGCTGCGGCTCGTAGATGTTGGCCAGCCGCATCGACCGGATGCGGTCGCGCAGCTGGGCCGCGGACCGGGCGTCGATCAGCGCGTGCGGCAGGCCGCGGTCGGCGTTGAAGCGCGACTGCACCGTGTAGCGGCCATCCGGCGCCATCAGCTCGCAGATCGCCTCGACCCGGTTCTCGTCGACGGCGCGCGCCCATTCGTACAGCAGGTTCTCGACGGCGCGAAAGTGTTCTTCGTGAATCAAGGGCATGGCTCAGATCTCCATGTCCTGGCGATAGGCGTGCCAGAAGTTGCGGATCGCGCGTTCCGACAGCTTGCTGTTGCCGCCGCTGTCCAGCGTGGAGCCGCCCATGTGGATGTACGACTCGCCCTGCGCGCCGTCGCCCATGGCCCGCATCATCATCTCGCAGACCGCTGCATCTTCCACCGACACGAGCCCGGCCGAGCCCGCCAGGTTCATTTGCGCCAGCCGCATGCGCTCGGTCTCGGCGTCGTCGTCGGCAAAGCCGAAGTAGGTCCACACCAGGTCGCACTGGTTGGGGCCCTTGGGCAGCAGCTGGCGGGTGGCCAGGCTGTTGGCGATCTGGTGCAGCACGAACGACGGATAGGTGCTGAGGATCTGCACGCTGGTGCCGTCGCCGAATTCGTCGCGCCACTTCAGGATGCCGGGGTCTTCGAGCGTCAGGCCCTCGTTGTGCGAGCGCAGTTCATTCGCGGTCTGCTTGTAGTCGGTGGTGGTCTTCTCCGTGCCGGCCTTGGTATAGAAGTAGACGTGGCGGCCGCTCTTGTCCAGCACCATGCCCGACTCCTGCGACTGCCGCGACAGGCCGAAGGTCCCGTAGAAGCTGTGCAGGATGTTGGCGTGGTACGAATCGCGCGGGTTCTCGTGGTACGCCTTCCAGTTGGCGTGGATGCGCTGGGTGTCGTAGCCCAGCACCTTCAGCGGCCGATTGCAGACG
>JAQGMY010000357.1 GCA_028292105.1 Ramlibacter sp. | reverse complement strand
GCCACGAACCTGTCGACGAAGCTGGCATAGATCGACTTCTGCACCAGGATGCGGCTGCCCGCCGTGCAGCGCTCGCCGTTGATGGAGAAGATCATGAACACGGCGGCGTCCAGGGCGCGCTCCAGGTCGGCGTCGTCGAACACCACAAACGGCGACTTGCCGCCCAGCTCCATGCTGAATTTCTTCAGGCCGGCTTCCTTGACGATGCGGTTGCCCGTGGCGGTGGAGCCGGTGAAGGAGATCGCCCGCACGTCCGGATGCCGCACCAGCGGCTCGCCCGCTTCCTTGCCGTAGCCGTGGACCACGTTCAGGACGCCCGCCGGGATGCCGGCTTCCATGGCCAGCTCACCGAGGCGCGCCGCGGTCATCGGCGACAGCTCGCTCATCTTCAGCACCGCGGTATTGCCGAAGGCCAGGCAGGGCGCGACCTTCCACGTCGCGGTCATGAAGGGCACGTTCCACGGCGACACCAGGGCGCAGACGCCGACCGGGTGGAACAAGGTGTAGTTCAGGTGCGTGGGCGTCGGATAGGTGTGGCCGTCGACCCGCGTGCACATCTCGGCGAAGTAGTAGAAGTTGTCGGCCGAGCGCGGCACCAGTTGCTTGCCGGTCTGCGCGATCGCCTGGCCGGTGTCGTTGGTCTCGGTGGTCGAAAGCTCGGGCACGTGCTGGGCGATCAGGTCGCCAAGCTTGCGAACCAGCCTGGCCCGCTCGGTGCTCGCCAGGCCCGCCCACTTGGGGAAGGCCGCCTTGGCTGCCGCCACCGCCTGGTGGATCTCCGCTTCGCCGCCGGCGGCGACTTCCGCCAGCACTTCCTGCGTGGCCGGGTTGATGGTCGTGAAGTAGTCGCGTCCCGCGACCGTCTTGCCGGCTATGAGGTGCTCGATGCGCATGGTCAGCTCGAAATGGTGTTCATCAATGCGCCTATGCCTTCGATCTCGGTGACGATCACGTCGCCCGGCTGGCAATCGACGACGCCGTCGGGCGTGCCGGTCAGGATCAGGTCGCCGGGGCTCAGCGTCATGAAGCTGGAGAAGTATTCGATCAGGAAGGGGATGTCGAAGATCATGTCCTTCGTGTTCCCGGACTGCGTGACCTTGCCGTTCACGCTGGTCTGCAGCGCCAGGGCCATCGGGTCCGGCAGGTCCGTGGCGTCGACCAGCCAGGGACCGAGCGGCGTCGCGCCATCGCGGTTCTTCACCCGCAGGTTGGGGCGGTACCAGTTTTCCAGGTAGTCGCGGATGGCGTAGTCGTTGGCCACGGTGTAGCCCGCGATGAAGCCATAGGCGTCGTCGCGCCTGACCTTCCTGGCCGTGCGGCCGATCACGACCGTGAGCTCGCACTCGTAGTGCATGAACTTCACGTCGGGCGGCCGCCGCGTGGTCTGCCGGTGGCCGTTCAGCGCGCGTTCGCCCTTCAGGAACACCAGCGGCTCCTTCGGCGGCTCCTTGAACGCGAGTTCCTTCGCGTGGTCGGCGTAGTTCAGGCCCAGCGCCAGGATCGTGCGCGGCTTGTCCACGGGCGACAGCGGCGGCAGCCAGGTGACCTGGTCGGGCCAGAAGCGTTCGCCGTCGTCCAGCACCACCTGGCCGTCCTGCTCGGTGGCGCTGTGCACCACGCCATTGCGCATCACGCGGGCATGCTTCATGCGGCCTCCGCCAGCAGGGTGTTGGTCAGCGTGCCCAGGGCCGGCATGCTGATGTCGATGCGGTCGCCGGCGCGCGCCCGAGGGCGTCCGACGTCGCAACCGAGCATCAGCAGGTCGCCCGGCCCGAGCGTCATGAACTCGCTGACATCGGCCAGCAGCTTGTCGGCGGACCGCACGAGCTGGGCGAAGCGCACCGTCTGCTTGAGCTCGTCGTTGATGCGCACTTCCAGCTTGAACACCGCGGGGTCGCCGGCTTCGTTGCGCGCCCGGATGCGGTCGCCGATGCCCAGGAAGCCGTCGATGCACCTGGACTTCACCGGCGGCCGGTAGAAGTTGTCGTGCGGCACGGAAAGATCGTTCACCAGCACGTAGCCTTCCACTTCGCGCGGCGACTTCATCACCATGGCGATGCTGGCGCCGACTTCGACCTCCGGCACGTTGGCGGGCAGCACGATGCTGCGGCCGTTCTCGGTCCAGGTGTTGGCGGGCTTCACGTACAGGACAGGCGCTTGCGGCGGGCCCTTGTACGGTGCCTCGTTCATCTGCGCGGCCAGCGCCTCGTGCTCGCCGCGGAAATTCATCAGGGTGCCGTAGACCGTGCCCCTCTTGACCAGGCTCATGGCTGTTCCAGTGCGATCAGTTGGTCCAGCAGCTCGTAGAGCTGCGCGAGTTTCTGCTTGCCCAGCGAGCTTTCCAGCCACTGGTAGTGCGTTTCGACGGTGCTCGAGAGCCGCTCCACCATCTTCAGCCCGCGTGCGGTGGCCTCGACCACCGTCCGTCGCTGGTCGGCCGGATCGCGCTCGCGCCGGATCAGGCCGTCGCGCTCCATGCGCGCCAGCACGCCAGTCAGGCTGGGACCGAGGATGTAGGCCTCGCGGGCGACCCGGCCGGTATCGACCAGGCCGTGCTCGCCCAGCACGCGCAGCACCCGCCATTGCTGGTCCGACAGGCCGTGCTCGCGCAGGCTGGGCCGGGTGCGCGCCATCAGGGACTCGCGCGCCTGCAGCAGCAAGCGCGGCAGGTTGCGGTGGACGAAGGTGGTGCTCACGGCAGGCGGGGAGCTGATGCGGGCGGCGCGGATAT
Source organism: Ramlibacter sp. (assembly GCA_028292105.1). Taxonomy (GTDB): domain Bacteria; phylum Pseudomonadota; class Gammaproteobacteria; order Burkholderiales; family Burkholderiaceae_C; genus Ramlibacter. Next base: position 2,047 of record JAQGMY010000357.1, on the reverse strand, counting down.
TTAATATGTTAAATGAATCCGCGGAACGGTCAAGCGCGCAATGGATGACCTCGGGCGCTGGCGAGGGAACGGGGAGGGAGCGGACCTCCGTACTCAGAAGTCGCGAAAGGTGGAATCCCAAAGTTCGCGAAAGGACCTCCCTTGAGGGATGGTTCCCTTCAATGGATTCCTTTCGCCGTGACCCCGGCGAGGCCGCAACGGGGCGCGGGCTTTGGCTAGGGGCCCGGCACGAGGGACATCTGCGGCGACTCTAGCGCAGGTACGCCGCCACGCAAGTTGTCGGGTACAGGAGCGACCACCAGGCGGCGATCACCAACGACCATCAGCGTCCGGTCGTCAGAGCTCAGGTGCAAGGAGAATTCATAGGGCTGGCAACTGGTCGGACCCTGGGTGGCTCGGCACGCGGGATAGTCCGCAAGCTCGATGTAGCCCAGCACCGGGTAGTCGACAGTGGTGGTCAGGGGCGAGCTGGTGTCGAACACGTAGATTCGCGGCAGCCGCACGATCGGGGAGGGCTCGCTGTACGTGCCGATCGCGCTGCTGTGCAGGGTGTACACATAGGCGCGCGTGCCGTCCCGCGACATGGCGCTTTGCACGCCAAACCAGTCCGTGGGCGGCGTGGTGCGTCCTTCGATGCCCAGGTCGAAATCGTAGACTGCCCGCCCTTCCAGCAGCCAGCGCGCGCCGCGCCGGTCGCTGCTGTAACGATAGAAGAAGCTCAGCGGCGCCGAGTTCGGGAAGGCAACGAGCAGGGTGTCGAGCGCGTCGCGCCTGAGCATGGGCGGCCTCGGGCTGAGGCTGCCGGTCTGCGGCATCAGCATGCGCCGCCCATTGGCCGACACGCCGGCCCAAGGGCCTGCGTAGAAGCTGTATCCGCCGCCTGTTCCGCTCACCTTCGTCAGCTGGTTGCGCACCAGGTCGTAGATCGCCAGATTGCCCCACGAAGAGTCGCTGCTGGCATACCAAAGCTTGTCATCCCCCGTCACCGCGAGCGGCAGGGACTCCATCACCTCACCTGCGGCCGCGCCTGTCCTGCGCGTCGTCAGTGTGCTCAGATCCAGCGTGCTGAGGGTGAGGAGGGTGTCGGGCGACACCAGGGCGAGCAGTGAACCGTCACGTCCGAGGCCGATGTTTCGGAGGTTCGGAATGCTGCGCGTGATGGTGGTCGAGGTGGGCGCTGCGACGGTGCCGCCGAGACGGAAGCCCATCACCGATCCGAGCGCGCGGTTGACGACAAAGAGGGTCTGGCTCGCGGCATCCCAGAGGGAAGCGCCCTTCGAGCCTTCGGTCGTCACCGCCTGGTAGCCGTGCGGGCGCGGCGCCAGCACTTGCAGGGAGGCGGTGCGCGTCGGCAGGCCGGAAGCCGTCGTCAGCGTGATCGCACGGTCGGCCGCCGCCAGGGCTGGCACGGTCACCCTGATCACTTGCGAGCTCAGGCGCTGCGCCGAGTCAGCGCTTGTGCTTGTGATGGATACGTTCTGCAGGGGCGTTGCCAGCTGGTCGAAGTTGGCACCGTAGAGCAGCACCTCACCTGCCTCGCCGGCCAGGACCGCCAGCCGGTCGACCGCAAGGATCTCCGCCACGTCCTTGTGGAGCGTGACGGCCACCGACTGCGCAGACAGGCCGGCGCCGACGATGGTGAGCGTGCCCTGTTGCACCTGCTGGTTCGACAGGGATGCGAACCGTGCGGGATCGATGTGCCAGCGCACGGGATTGCCGGGCGCGCCGCTGGCCGTGTCGATCACCAGCCAGGGGACATTGCTGGAAGCCCCCCAGTTCGCCACCGTGGCGCCGGGAGCCGGCAGCACGGGAACTTCGCCCTGCGTTGCGGAGGCTGGTGACGTGCTGGTGATCCTGAGGTCGAGGCCGGCCTGCACGACGAGGCCGGTGGTGACGTTCAAGCTGACCGGGATCGCCAGGTCCTGGCGGGAGTCCGGGACCCTGAGCAGCAGTTTCGCCGTGAAGGTTCCGAGGCGGAGGGTGCCGCTCTCGGCCTGCAGGCGGAAGCCGGCCGGGTCGGCGGTGACGCGCAGCCAGCCGCTCGGCT
>JAQGMY010000351.1 GCA_028292105.1 Ramlibacter sp. | reverse complement strand
GTCAGTGTCGGTGCGGGGGCCTTGTGGGCCCATGCGTACCACGCGGTGACGACGCGCGGCGGCGGCTACGTGCAGGGCGGCGGCTGCATGACGGTCGGCGTCGCCGGACTGGTGCAGAGCGGCGGCTTCGGCAGCTTCTCGAAGGCGTTCGGCCTGGCCGGCGCGGGCTTGCTGGAGGCCGAGGTGGTGACCGCGGATGGCATGCCGCGCATCGCCAACGCCTGCACGCACCCGGACCTGTTCTGGGGCTTGAAGGGCGGCGGCGGCGGCAGCCTCGGGGTGGTCACGCGCCTGACGCTGCGCGTGCACGAGCTGCCCGAGACCTTCGGCGCGGTGAACTTCACGGTGCGCGCCAATTCGCCGGCGGCGTTCCGAAAGCTCGTCGGGCTGGCGGTCGACCTGTATGCGGGCGCGCTGATGAACCCGCACTGGGGCGAGCAGATCCGCTTTCGGCCGGGCAACGTGATGCAGGTGGCCATGGTGTTCCAGGGGCTGGACCGCAGCCAGGCGGTCGAGACCTGGCAGCCGTTCCTCGATGCGCTGGCGGCTGCGCCGCAGGACTTCGCGGTCGACTTCGCCCCGCTGAAGATCGTGGCCACGTCGGCGCGCACCTTCTGGTCACCGACCTTGATCAAGCGTGCCCTGGGCTTCATCAGCCGCGATGACCGCCCCGGCGCGCCCGAGGTCAACGTGTTCTGGCCGGGCGACCAGGGGCAGGCCGGCCAGGTGCTGCATGGCTACCAGTCGGCCTGGCTGCCGGCGGCCCTGCTGCAACCCGCGCGCCGCGCCACGCTGTGCGACGCGCTGTTCGCCGCGTCGCGGCACTGGGGTTTCGGGCTGCACTTCAACAAGGGCCTCGCGGGCGCCTCGCCCGCGGTGCTGGCGGCCGCCCGCGACACCGCCGTGAATCCCGCGGTGCTGGATGCGTTCGCGCTCGTGATCTGCGCTGCCGGCGAGGGGCCTGCTTATCCCGGAGTCGCCGGCCACGAGCCGCGCACTGCCGAGGCAGGCGAGCAAGCGCGCAGCATCGGCCGCGCCATGGACGAACTGCGCAAGGTCGCACCGCAGTCCGGCTCGTACCTGGCCGAGAGCAACTACTTCGAGCCGCAGTGGCAGCGCTCCTTCTGGGGCTCCAACTACGAACGCCTGCTGGCGGTGAAGACCCGGTACGACCCCGACGGCCTGTTCTTCGTCCACCACGGCGTGGGCAGCGAGCGCTGGAGCGACGACGGATTCACGCGGCTCGCATGAGGCCGCCTGCTGCCGGTCGGCCGCCCAGGCGCAGCCGCTGACGCGCTCCATCCTGCGCGCCGTCGGCGCAACACGGGCCGCCGCATCCGGCGCAAGATACGCAACCCTTCACAGCATGAGAGCACCGCCATGCCACAGCCGACCCGCGAAGGTCAGCCGGTCCCCCAGGTCAAGTTCCGCTACCGCGCGGACAACGAATGGAAGGAGATCACCTCCGACGAGCTCTTCAAGGGCCGCACGGTGGCGGCGTTCTCGCTGCCCGGCGCCTTCACGCCCACCTGCTCGAGTACGCACGTGCCGCGCTTCAACGAGCTGGCCCCGACCTTCCGGCAGAACGGGGTGGACGAGGTGGTCTGCATCGCGGTGAACGACCCGTTCGTGATGGAGGAGTGGGCCAGGAGCGAGGAGAGCAACGACATCTTCATGCTGCCGGATGGCAACGGCGCCTTCACCGAGCAGATGGGCATGCTGGTCGACATGAGCGACCAGAACTTCGGCAAGCGTTCGTGGCGCTACTCGATGCTGGTGCGCGACGGCATCGTGGAGAAGATGTTCGTCGAGCCCGAGGAGCCGGGCGACCCGTTCAAGGTGTCGGATGCCGACACGCTGCTGCACTACGTCAACAGCGACGCGCACGAGCCCGACCAGGTGGCGCTGCTCACGCGCGAAGGCTGCGCGTTCTGCGCCAAGGCCAAGAAGCTGCTCGACGATGCCGGCATCACCTACGCCGACGTGCCGCTGCCGCACAGCATCCGCACGCGTGCGCTGGGCGCGATCGCCAAGGCCCAGACGGTGCCGCAGCTGTTCGTCAACGGCCAGCTGGTCGGCGGCAGCGACGCGGTCGAGGCGTGGGTGAAGCAGCGGCAGGCCTGAGGCGCCGCGCGGGCCCGCGGGAGTAAGCTCCCCGTCGCGACCCGCGTGCATCGGCGCGCGGCCCCCGTCGAACCAGGAGACATCCCATGCGCCTGCCGCTTCCCGTCCGGTTCCGGACCCTTTCGAGCGGGGGCGCGCTGCTCGCCTCCGTGCTGTGCGTCCCGTGCTTCGCCGCCTCCGTGCCGCCGGTCGGCGCGGAGAACGGCATGGTGGTCACCGCGCAGCAGCTGGCCAGCAAGGTCGGCGTCGACGTGCTGAAGAAGGGCGGCAACGCGGTCGATGCCGCGGTGGCGGTCGGCTATGCCCTGGCGGTGGTCTATCCCGCGGCCGGCAACCTGGGCGGCGGCGGCTTCATGACCATCCAGCTGGCCGACGGCCGCAAGACCTTCGTCGACTTCCGCGAGAAGGCGCCGCTGGCCGCCACCGCGAACATGTACCTGGACAAGGACGGCAACGTCATCAAGGGCGCGAGCACGGTGGGTCACCTGGCCGTGGCGGTGCCGGGCACCGTGGCGGGCATGGAGTACGCGCTGGGCAAGTACGGCACCCTCCAGCGCGGCGCCGCACTGGCGCCCGCCATCGCGCTGGCCGACCGCGGCTTCACCCTGGACCAGGGCGACGTCGACATGCTGCGCACCGCCACCGAGGGCTTCCGCAAGGACCCGGCCACCGCGGCCATCTTCCTGAACAAGGGCGAGCCCTTCCAGCCCGGCGACAAGCTCGTGCAGAAGGACCTGGCGTCCACGCTCAAGCAGATCGCCAGGCACGGCGCGGCGGGCTTCTACCAGGGGCCGGTGGCAGCGGCCATCGCGGCTTCCAGCAAGGCCGGTGGCGGCATCCTCACGCAGGCCGACCTGGACAAGTACCGCGTGCGCGAGATGGCGCCCATCGAGTGCGACTACCGCGGCTTCCGCGTGGTCTCGGCGCCGCCGCCCAGCTCGGGCGGCGTGGTGATCTGCGAAATCCTCAACGTGCTCGAGGGCTATCCG
>JAQGMY010000311.1 GCA_028292105.1 Ramlibacter sp. | reverse complement strand
TTCGCCCTGGCCATCCTGCTGGCGCACAGCGCGCTGCGTTTCCCGGGGACGGAGCTGTTCGCCAAGGAGGCCAGCAACTCGGTGGATGCGCGAGTCGAAGGCGTCCAGCCGGACGACGGCCAGGACGATGCCGCGGCATTGCAAAAGCTGGTGGACCGCCAGGCCGGGCCGGTGACCATCCGCTTGCCGGCGGGACAACTGGACTTCCGCATACCGCTCGTGATCCGGCGCGACAACGTAGCGCTGGTGGGTGCCGGCGCCGACCGCACCCGGATCGTCTCGCACCTGGCGTCGCCGGCGGAAGCGGTGATCCGGGTCGAGGGCCAGCCCGGCGCCCGCGTGGGCTACCTGGCGCAGCCCTTGAAGGAGCAGGACACCGTGCTGCACGGGGTGCCTGCCAGGGGTTTCGAGCCGGGCTCGCTGGTGTGGCTGAAGCAGCCCAACGACGACGCCTTCCTGCGCCGCCTGGGCAGCGAGCAATGGCGTCGCGAATTTCCCTTCCTGCGGCAGGCGCTGGTGCAAGTGGCAGGCGTGGAGGGCGATGGCGTGAAGCTGGCTGCGCCGACCGGCGTTGCCTTCGAGCCGGGCCGGACCGAGGTGCTGCAGGTGCGACCGGTGCGCGGCGTGCGGCTGGCCGACTTCAGCATCGAGCAGCTGGCGGACGGCCGTGATATCGCCAGCGTGCGGCACAACTACGAGAACGCGCTGCCCAACTTCCAGGTGGACGCCATTTCGCTGATGTGGACCCAGGACGCATTGATCGAGCGCGTGAGCGTGCGCAATGCCGGCCGGCATCCGGTGTCGATCGAGCAGAGCCACGGCTTCGTCCTGCGCGACTGCCTGCTGGACGGCGCCTGGAACAAGGGCGACGGCGGCAGCGGCTACCTGCGCATCGCCCGCAGCTACCGCGGCACGGTGGAGGGCTGCCAGGTGCGCGACATCCGCCACATCGCGCTGCAATGGAGTTCGGCGTTCAACACGCTGCGCAACATCGACAGCGAAGTGGACGTCAATTTCCACGGCGGCTACAGCCACCACAACACCGTCCAGGACGTGCGCTTCGCCATCCCCCGCGAGCACAAGTGGGGCCCGGTGTTCGTCACGCCCAGGGACGCCCGCTGGGCGCCGCCGGACGGGCCGGGGAACGTGGTGGTCAGCGCCGCGACAGCGAGTACAGCTCCTGCGGCTCGCGTGGCTTCACCAGCGCGCTGAGCTGGGTCAGCACTTCCAGCACGTCCAGGCGCGCCGTCAGGATCTCGCGCTGCAGCTCGTACAGGCGCAGCGTCAGCTCTTCGACGTCGCGGTCGGCGTCGGAGGGCAGCGAAGCGACGGGATGGTCCAGGCGATAGCAGGCGAGTTCGGCCTTTTGCCGGACCATGCGGTTTTCCGACTGCAGCAGGCGCATGTCGTTCTGCTTCAGGCGCAGCCGCTCGGCCAGCATCGACAGGCGCTGCGCCAGTGCCGCCCGCATGGACAGCTTCTGCTGCTCGAACATCTCGCGTGAGACCTGCACGACCGAGTCGCGCGCCTTGTCGTTGTCCAGCGGGATGCGCACCCGCACGCCGGCCACGTTGTACGGGTTGCGGTCGAAATCCTTGTTGCGCTCCAGGAAGAGGCGCACCGAGGTGTTGTCCTGCATCGACGGCAGGTAGTCCGCGCGCTGCGCCTGCAGCGCCTGCAGCTGCACGTCCGGGGAGCGTTCGAAGGCGCGTTCCACCAGCTCGGGCTCGGGCTGCAACTGCACGTCTTCGATGCGGTTGATCAGCTCCTGCGCCTGCGGGTAGACCAGCACGTCGCGCGAGTTGACGTAGTGCTGGGCGCGCAGGGCGGCGCGCTCCGCTCGGTATTCGATTTCGGCGACATCCGCCTTGGTGGCACGGCCGGCGGCGAGTTCCTGCCGGCGCCGGTCCAGCACCGGCCGGGCGGCCGCTGCCTCGCGCTGGTACAGGGTGGCGAGCAGCTTGTTGCGCATCTGGTCGACGGCTAGCAACTGCTCCTGCACCTGGCGCTGCTCGGTGTCGCGCATCATCTGCAGGTACTGTGTCTTGGTGTCGAGGCCGATGCGCTGCATCTGGCGGCGCGACTCGACCAGGCCTTCCTTGAGCAGCTCCCACTCGAGCCCGAAGGTGTAGCGGCGGCCGTAGTTGTTCATGAAGGACTGGTCGGCCGCGCCCACGGCGTACAGGCCGTTGAACGGCACGAGCCCGTCCATGCGCGAGAAAAAGCCTTCGCGCTGCTGCTCCAGCCGGTCCATCAGGGCGCTGTTGACCGAAGCGTCGGCCTGCGCCGTGGACGACAGCGGCGGCACCAGCTGGCTGGTGAGCGCCTGACCGGTCATGCTGGTGCACAAACTCCCAGCGAGGCGCAGGCGCACTGGCTGCTGCTGTGCCTGCGCAGCTCCCGCGGCCGCGAGTGCCGCAGCGAGTGCGGCAAGCTGGAAAACCGTTCGCCCCGATCGGTGCATGAAATCCCTGTCCTTCCTGTTAAATTGCCGTGCACCGCCGGCAGCGCCAACGGCGAAGCCGAGGCGCCGCGGGTGCATGCCCGCGGCGGTGCTCGGCTCCTCTGCGCAAAATTCTGGCACAGGGCGGCGCCCAGCGGGGCCGTTTGGCGGCGCCAGACACAAGGAGACGCGATGTTTGCTTCGCAATTGTTCACGGGCCAGCGAATCCTGGTCACCGGCGGCGGCACCGGACTGGGGCAGGCCATGGCCGAGCACTTCCTCTCGCTCGGCGCGGACATCGCCATCTGCGGTCGCCGCAAGGCAGTCTGCGACGCGACGGCCCAAGCCTGGCGGCAACGCTTTCCGGAGCGCCGGGTGGACACCTTCGGGGTGGACATCCGCGTGGCCCAGGCCGTCGACGAAATGGTGCAATCGCTCTGGGACACCGGCGGCCTCACCGGGCTGGTCAACAACGCGGCGGGGAATTTCATCGCACCCACCGAAAGCCTGTCGCCGCGCGGCTTCGACGCCATTGCGAACATCGTCTTCCACGGCACCTTCTACGTCACGCAAGCCGTGGGCAAGCGCTGGGTCGCCGACGCGCGCGAAGGCCGCTGGACGCCGCAGCAACCCTATCGCAGCGTGATGAGCATCATCACCACCTGGGTCGACAACGGCAGCCCCTTCGTGGTGCCGTCGGCCATGAGCAAGGCCGGCATCGACGTGATGACGAAGTCATTGGCGGTGGAATGGGCGCGGCATGGCGTGCGCCTGAACGCCGTCGGCCCGGGCGAGATTCCGACCGAGGGCATGAGCAAGCGACTGAACCCGGGCGAGGAACCGGGCGCGCGCAGCAAGGCGCGCAACCCGATGGGCCGGGCCGGCAAGATGAGCGAGTTGCAGAACCTGGCCGCCTTCCTGATGGCGCCGGGGCAGTGCGACTGGCTCACCGGGCAGAGCATCATGATGGACGGTGGAAATGCACTGGCCACCGGCGGCAACTTCTATGAGCTGCGGGACTGGAGCGAGCAGGAGTGGCAGGAGGCGCGGGAGCGGATCGAGGCGCAGAACGCGAAGGACAAGGCGCAGCGGTAGGGAAG
>JAQGMY010000218.1 GCA_028292105.1 Ramlibacter sp. | reverse complement strand
CAGCCGTCGATTTCGCCGACCGGTCCATGGAAGCGGTCTGCTATTACGCATATTGGGCATCGACCGAACTGGCCAAGGAACGCGGCCGATACTCCAGCTTCCGCGGTTCGCTGTGGGATCGCGGCATTTTGCCAATCGACTCGCTCGACCTGCTGGCCGAGCAGCGCGGCGGCTATGTTGAAGTCGACCGTGGCCGCACGATGGATTGGGATGCCCTGCGCGCCCGCATCAGCGAGCACGGCATGCGCAATTCCAACTGCGTCGCGATAGCGCCTACGGCAACAATTTCAAACATCGTCGGCGTCAGCGCGTCTATCGAGCCGTCGTTCAGCAACTTGTCGGTCAAGTCGAATCTGTCGGGCGAATTCACGGTCGTCAACGAGTACCTCGTGCGCGACCTGAAGAAGCTCGGCCTGTGGGACGACGTGATGGTGATGGACCTGAAGCACTTCGACGGCTCGCTGCGGCCGATCGACCGGGTGCCGCAGGAGGTCAAGGCGCTGTACGCGACCGCGTTCGAAGTCGAGCCGGTGTGGCTGGTGGAAGCCGCCGCCCGCCGCCAGAAGTGGATCGACCAGGCCCAGTCGCTGAACATCTACATGGCCGGCGCTTCCGGCAAGAAGCTGGACGAGACCTACAAGCTGGCCTGGCTGCGCGGGCTGAAGACGACCTACTACCTGCGCACCACCAGCGCCACGCAAGCCGAGAAGAGCACGGTGCAATCCGGCCGCCTCAATGCGGTGAGCAACGGCAGCGCGGGCGGCATGAACACCGGCGCCGTCGGCGGCACCTCGTCGCTCGATGCGGCGGCGGCGGCGGCGCGCGCGCAGATGGCGGCGGCGCAAGAACCGACCGCGGCGACCGACATCAAGTTCTGCGCGATCGACGATCCGGGTTGCGAGGCCTGTCAATAAAGCGCGCGACGCAACGCGCTGCCATCAACGAAATGAAAGAGGTATCGGCGTTCTCCGACAGATCGCCGATGCAATCAAGCAACAAAATGCGCGCGAGATGTGAACAGACACTTTGATTTCCACATCCGCGCTCACATAATCCGAGCACTGGAACACCTATGTTGACCTGGGACGACGAAGTCACGCCCACACCGTCAAAGCCGATTGCGAGCGGTTCGCTCACGGACCGCGAGGCGCTCCATTCACCTCTCGCACAGCACTCCCCGATTCCGCAGCCCGCCTTGCGCACGCTCGACGACGGCGCCATCGCGCCTGTGGCCGTCGCCGTGACGCCCGCCGTGCAGACCGCTGCGCGCGCCGCCGCGGCCACGCAGTCGACCAGCGAGCGCCGCGTGCAGGCCGCCGACAAGCGCATCATCAACGGCCAGACCGACGTCAACCAGCTGGTGCCGTTCAAGTACAAGTGGGCCTGGGAGAAGTACCTGGCCACCTGCGCCAACCACTGGATGCCGCAGGAAGTGAACATGAACCGCGACATCGCCCTGTGGAAGGACCCGAACGGCCTGACCGAGGACGAGCGCCGCATCATCAAGCGCAACCTGGGCTTCTTCGTGACGGCCGACTCGCTGGCCGCCAACAACATCGTGCTGGGCACCTACCGCCACATCACGGCGCCGGAAGCCCGCCAGTTCCTGCTGCGCCAGGCGTTCGAGGAAGCGATCCACACCCACGCCTACCAGTACATCGTGGAATCGCTGGGCCTGGACGAGGCCGAGATCTTCAACGCCTATCACGAGGTGAAGTCGATCCGCGACAAGGACGAGTTCCTGATCCCCTTCATCGAGGCGATCATGGACCCCAACTTCCACACCGGCACGCCGGAAGCCGACCAGACGCTGCTGAAAAGCCTGATCGTCTTCGCCTGCCTCATGGAAGGCATGTTCTTCTATGTCGGCTTCACCCAGATCCTGGCCATGGGCCGGCAGAACAAGATGACCGGGGCTGCCGAGCAGTACCAGTACATCCTGCGCGACGAGTCGATGCACTGCAACTTCGGCATCGACCTGATCAACACCATCAAGCTCGAGAACCCGCACCTGTGGACCGCCGAATTCAAGGCGGAGATCAAGGTCCTGTTCCAGCAAGCCGTGGAACTCGAGTACCGCTACGCGGAGGACACCATGCCCCGCGGCGTGCTCGGGCTCAATGCATCCATGTTCAAGGGCTACCTGCGCTACATCGCCAACCGGCGCGCCACGCAGATCGGCCTGGAGGCGCTTTTCCCGAACGAGGAAAACCCCTTCCCCTGGATGAGCGAAATGATTGACCTGAAGAAAGAGCGCAATTTCTTTGAAACCCGCGTGATCGAGTATCAGACGGGTGGCGCGCTTTCCTGGGACTGAACATGGAATGCGAATTCCTCTGACACGGCAACTGCGTTTCCGAGTTTGGATTTTCCCGCATGCACCACGGCCCGAAGAGGCCGGGTGCGAAGCGCCGACCCTGAAGGGCGGCAGGCGGGTTTGGTGTTCGTGGGGCTGGGCTTAGGCCCAACCGCACGGATCGCTTCGCGCGCACCAACGATGCGCGGAGTGCTCTTTGGTTGATGTTGATCAACTTGAACAGGAGATAGTGAAAATGGCAACTGCGAAAAAATCTGCGGCCAAGAAGGCCCCGGCAAAGAAGGCCGCTGCGAAGAAGACCACGGCGAAGAAGACGACGGCGAAGAAGACCGTCGCGAAGAAGGCACCGGCGAAGAAGGCCGCTGCCAAGCGTCCGGCCGCGAAGAAGACCGCGGCGAAGCGCCCGGCGGCCAAGAAGTCGGCAGCGAAGCGCCCGGCAGCCAAGAAGGCGGCTGCGAAGCGCCCGGCGGCCAAGAAGGCCGCTGCGAAGAAGACGACCGCCAAGAAGGCGCCGGCGAAGAAGGCCGCTGCCAAGAAGACCACGGCGAAGAAGGCCACCGCCAAGAAGACCACTGCCAAGAAGGCCGCGAAGAAGGCGCCTGCGAAGAAGGCTGCGAAAGCGCCTGCTGCGAAGAAGGCCGCAAAGAAGGCTCCTGCTGCAAAGAAGGCCGCCAAGGCACCTGCTGCCAAGCCGGCTGCGTCTGCCTCCGCGCCGGCTGCGCCTGCGGCTCAAACCACTTTGAACCCGCAGGCCGCCTGGCCTTTTCCGACCGCCGCCAAGCCCTGACCGGGCACGGAGGAAACGCCTGGCGTTTTCTCCGTGGTGGTTTAGTCAGTCGAAACGCCACGGTGACCCCGTGGCGTTTCCATTGGGGCACGGGCCCTGCTTGCATAATGCAGGCAAGTCCGCGGCAGTCCTCTTCGAACAGCAAGCCATGTCCGTGTCCTCCGGTTTCGCCTGCTCCATCGCCCGCACGGTCGACGCGGAAGTCGGGCGCTACTTCGGGCGGCGGCCATGAGCGCGCAAGACGACCTGTTCGGTCCGGTCGAGCCGGTGCTTCCCGCAGGCATGCGCTACCAGGAGGAGTTCCTGTCCCGCGAGGAAGAGGCGCAACTGGTCGCGCGCATCGAGCAGTTGCCGCTGGCGCCCATGAAATACCAGCAGTACACGGCTCTGCGGCGCATCGTGAGTTACGGCGGCAGCTACGACTTCAGCGCGCAGAAGCTGGAGGTGGCGGAGCCGCTGCCGGCCTGGCTGGATCCCTTGCGTTTGCGGGCGGCGGCATGGGCCGGGGTGGCCCCCGCAAGCATCACCCAGGCACTGGTGGCCGAGTACCAGCCTGGCACGCCGCTGGGCTGGCATCGGGACGTGCCCGACTTCGAGGACATCATCGGTGTGTCGCTGGGGAACGAGGCGGTGCTGCGCTTTCGCCCCTACCCGCACGTGACCGGCTCCAAGGCCGAAGTGCTGAAGGTGGCGGTGGCGCCGCGGTCCATTTACCTGCTGCGCGGCGCCGCCCGCTGGGGTTGGCAGCACAACGTGCCGCCGACCAAGGCGCTGCGGTATTCGATCACCTTGCGCACGGCAGCGGTGCGGCGCTGATCGGCGGCGTTCGGCGTGGCGCTCACCGCCACCTACTGCGTGGCAAGCTCCATGCGGCGCCGCAACCTGGCGGCTTCTTCAACGGCCCCGGCCTTCTCCGCCCGCATCGCCTGCGCGCCCAGCCAAGCCAGCACCGCCCGGCGCCAGCCCTGCTCCGAGGCGGTGTCGGTGGCGATCTGCAGCACTTCCGGGTCGGCCTTCTCGCTGCGCAGCAGGACGCCCGCGGCGATCACGCGCGACACGGGATTCTTCATGCCCTTCAGCGCAGCGGCGCCGCCCGCGCCACCGGCGATCCCGCGGTACTCCTCGGGCAGCAGCTTGGCCTGCGCCGGCGCCAGCGGCGCGCCGGCCAGGAAATCGGCATACGCACGTTCGGCGTCGGAGGCGTCCGGCCGCAGGCTTTCGAAAGCCGTGCAAGGACCGAGGTCCAGGCTCGCCACCCGCACCGCGCAGCGCGTGAGCTCGGCCCGCGCAACCAGCGCCGGCTGTGCGGTGCTGGCGACTTCATGGCGAAAGCGGGTGAACTCGGAGGTGGCCACCCGGTCGTTGCCGGACAGGTAGGCGCGCTCGAAGCGCTCCTGCGCGCCGTCGGCGTTCACCAGCCAGTCCGGCTGGCGCGGCTTGTTGCCGCAGGCGGCCAGCAGCAAGGCGACTGCAATCAAGGGAAGAATCCGCGTCATGGCAGCTCGATCTTTCGTTCCTTGGCGAACGGCCACTTGCGGTTCAGGTCGTTGATCAGGTCTTCGATCTTGCGCAGGTTGGCCTCGACGTCACCGCGCAGCGCGCCCAGGTCGTCGGTGGCGGTCTTGACGTTGCCGGCGATGCCCTGCGCCTCCTTGAGCACCGCGTCCACCCGCTGCAGGCTGCCGCGGGCGTCGGTCAGCAGCGCCTGGAACTGCCGCACGGTGGCTTGCGCGTCGGTGGCGAGGCCATTGGTGCCGAACACCCGTGTGTCCGCGTTCTTCACCAGCCGGTCGCCGCTGGCGGCAAGCGTATCGATGCGGGCCATGGCCGCGTTCGCCCGGTCGATCGCATCCACCAGCTTGCGCGCATCCTGCTCGTTGCCGAAGATCGCGTGCAGCGCGCCCTGCCTGCTTTGCAGTTTCTGCGTGAACACCTGCAGGTTGGCGAAGGAACGGTTCAGTTCCGAATTCTGCGCCGTCAACTGGTTCAGGTTGTCGAGCACGTCCCTGGTGGCGCCGATCACACGGCCGACTTCCTCGTTGAAGTCGCCCCGCAGCACCGGCCTTTCGGCCCCGTCGGGCAGCGGCGGATCAGCCAGCACGCCGCTGTAGGCGCGCAGCTGGGCGCCGCCGAACAGTGGCTTGATCAGCGTGAAGACGCTGGAGGTGCGCAGCCACTTGGCATCCTTCTTCACCACTTCCACGTCGATGTGGACCTTGCCGGTTTCGCCCAGCGACACCCCCTTGACCGTGCCGATCGGAAAGCCGGAGAAGGTCAGGTCCATGCCCGGGGCCACGCCCTCGGCGTTGTCGGCCACCAGCACCAGTTGCTGCTTGGGATCGAAGACGCCACGGGCGCGCAGCAGGAACAGCGCGGAGCCCACGATCAAGGCAACGGTGAAGGCCAGCAGGAGCGTTGCCTTCATCTCGAGGTTGCGCACCGGCACGTTCCTGGCGGCCGGCTCGGACTTCTGCACCGGTGTTTCCGGTGCGGGTGGCGAGGTCGGCGCCGGCGCCTGCGTATGCGGCGGCGGAGCGGGTGTGCGTGGCGGCGGTGCGGGCGGCGGCGGGTTGTCTGGTTCTGCCATGGTCAGATGTAGTTCCCCACGAGGGACAGGGCTTCCATGATCAGCAGCACGCCGAACATGCGCACCAGGCCTTGCAGGGCGGCGCTCTCGCGCGAGCCATCGTCCTCGATGTTGTTCAGGCCCGAGGCCATCGGGATCACCGAGACGGCGATCGCGAAGAACAGGGTCTTCATGATGAAGATGAAGGTGAACATCGGGTCGAACACGCGGCCGGCGATGCGCGTATAGGAAACGGCGCCGGCGATGGTGAAGCCGTAGACCGCGAGGTACGCCAGCACGCCGGCGACCACGCAGCTCAATGCCGCCAGCGTGATGCACGAGAACACGCCGGCCAGCAGCCGCGGCAGCACCTCCACCGCGATCGGGTCCAGCCGCTGGCGGCGCAAGGTGCGGAAGTGGCCGATGCGCCGCATCTCCACCAGCGCCGCCCCGCTCGGTATGGTGCAGCGCAGCGCCACGAACAGGGCTGCCGTCAGCGGGATCAGTTCGACCACCAGCACCCGCACCACCATCTCCAGCGCGTACTGGGACATCCCGTAGCTGGCCGAGGTGACGATCACGATCCGCGTGATGATCAATGTGAACAGGGAGATCAGCACCGTGAACCAGCCGAGAATGGGGGCCGTGTCGATGTAGACGTGGCGGGCCAGGTTCTGACGGGTCTCGGGCCCGTAGCTGCGTGGCGACAGGCAGCGCACCACCATCACGGAGCCGAAGAAGGTGATGCGCGCCCAGGCCGCGGCCCAGCGCACCGGCGCGAGGCTGGTGTGCCTGACCCTCCGGTACCAGGTGGACGCATGCATGGGCGGAATGGTAATGGGCCCGGGGGGGGCCGCTCGTAAGGCGGCACCTACAGTTGAGCCATGTGGCCCCCAGGGGCACAAGGCAGCGGAAAAAAGGAATGTGGCATGAGTGGATTCGATTGCGACCTGTTCGTCATCGGCGGCGGCAGCGGCGGGGTGCGCGCGGCGCGGATGGCGGCCGAGCGCGGGGCGAAGGTGTTGCTGGCGGAAGCGGCCGCCCTCGGCGGCACCTGCGTCAACGTGGGCTGCATCCCCAAGAAGCTTTACAGCTATGCCGCGCATTTCGCGCAGGACTTCCAGGATGCCGCCGGCTTCGGCTGGGACCTGGAGCCGCCCCGCTTCGACTGGCAACGGCTGAAAGCCAACCGGGCGCGCGAGATCACGCGGCTCAATGGCGTCTATGGGCAGCTGCTCTCCAGCGCGGGGGTGGAGGTGCTCCGCGGCTGGGCCAGCTTTCGCGATGCGCAGACCATCCAGGTGCAGACCACCGAAGGCAAGCGACTGTTCCGCCCCGCGCACGTCCTGGTCGCCACCGGCGGCACGCCGACCGTGCCGGACTTCCCCGGCCGCGAGCATGTGCTCACCTCGGACAGCATGTTCGACCTGGAGCCTTTCCCGCGGCGGCTGGTGGTGGCGGGCGGCGGCTACATCGCCTGCGAGTTCGCCTCCATCTTCCGTGGGCTGGGCGCCGAAGTGACGCAGCTGCATCGGGGTGACCAGGTGCTGCGCGGATTCGACGAGGAGATCCGGGCCTTCCTGGCGCAGGAAACGCGCCGGCAGGGGGTCGAGCTGCGGCTGGGCGTCGAGGTGACGCGGATCATCCGTAACAAGGGTGAGGACCTGCAAGTGCGGCTGACCGATGGCAGCGAGCTGGCCGCGGACACCGTCCTGTTCGCGACCGGACGCGTGCCGAACGTCGCCGGCCTGGGCCTGGAAGCGGCCGGGGTGAAGCAGAGTGCGGCCGGCGCGATCGAGGTCGACGACCGCTTCCGCACCTCGGTGCCGACGATCCTCGCCGTCGGGGACGTCACCGCCCGCCTGCAATTGACGCCGGTGGCGCTGGCCGAAGCGATGGTGGTCGTCGACCAGCTGTTCGGCAGCGGCGAGCGCAGCATCGACTACGAGCTGGTGCCGACCGCCGTCTTCACCCATCCGAACATCGGTACCGTGGGACTCACGGAGGAGCAGGCGCGCAAGCGCCACGGCGGGGTGCGCATCTTCCGCTCGGAATTCAAGGCGCTCAAGCACACGCTGAGCGGTCACGGCGAACGCACGCTGATGAAACTCGTCGTCGACGCCGCCAGCGACCGGGTGGTGGGACTGCACATGGTCGGCCCGGATGCCGGCGAGATCGTCCAGGGTTTCGCGGTGGCGATGCGCGCCGGTGCGACCAAGGCGGTCTTCGACAGCACGATCGGCATCCACCCGACGGTGGCCGAGGAATTCGTGACCATGCGGCAGCCGGTTCCGGGCTGAAATCCCGCTGCGACGCGGCCGTGACAACTTCACGCAGCGTCCGGAAGGTGGGACTGGGCCTACAAGCTTTACACGCGATTTGCTGGCCCTTTCGCTGCCTCATGCGTCCAATAGCGCCATGCACGCGCTCTCACGTACCGGGGCCCCGGGCTGCCGCCGGTTCACCTATGCCTTCGCAGCCTTGGCCATCGCCTGCGGTTCCGCCGCCTGGGCGCAGGTGGTCACGGTGCCGGCGGCCCATTTGAACCACGCCGAGGGCTCGGTGGCGCATGCCCCGCAGGGCGACGGCGAATGGCATGACGTGCAGCCGCGCCGGCTGCTCAAGCGGGGCGACCGGCTGTGGGTGGATCGCGGATCGCGCGCGGAGGTGCAGGCCGGCGGCCATGCGCTGCGGCTCGACAGCCAGACCCAGGTCGTGCTGGAAAACGTCGGCGAGACGGCGACCCAGTTGAGTCTGACCCAAGGCAGCCTGGCCGCGACCGTCACCCGCATGAATCCCGGCGACAGCTTCGAGGTGGGCACGCCCAACCTCGCTTTCCGCGCGCGCCAGGTCGGTGACTACCGCGTCGACGTCGACACCAAGCAGGGGGTCACGCGCGTCGTGGTGCTGTCCGGCGCGGGTGTCGTGTACGGCGAGAAGGGCGAGGCGCTGGAGATCCGCAGCGGCCAGCGCCTGAGCTTCAAGGACCGCAGCCTGGCGCGCGTGCCGCAAGGCGCATTCGCGGCCACCGACGACTTCGATCGCTGGGCCGGTGCCCGCCGTCGTGGCGAGCCGACCGTCAGCATGCCGATCGTGGCGGCTGCGGCTGCCGCGGCGCCGCTGGGGCCGCTGGGGCCGTTCAAGGGCAAGAGCATCGTGATCTCGGGCGAAGCGGGGCGCGGCGGCGCCACCGTGGCGACTGCCACCCCCGGCCCGAGCAACATGGTGGCGCCAGCAGCCCGCGCGGCGCCGATCGCCTCGGCGCTGCCTGCAGCGCGCATCCTGCCGGCCTCGCCGGCTGCCGCGGCCGCGATGCGGGTCAACACACCGACGGGCACGGCGGCCGCAGCGGCGCCGACCCCGTCGATACAAGCGCAAGCCGTTGCGCAAGCGAAGGCCAGCGCGGAATCGCAGGCGAAGGCGGCGGCGCAGGCGCAAGCCCAGGCAGCGGCGCAGGCCAGGCTCGTCGCCCAGGCGCAAGCTGAAGCGCAGGCGCGGGCAGCCGCCCAGGCGCAGGCCGCGGCGCTGGCGACGGCGCAGGCGCAAGCCACCGCACAAGCGAAGGCGGCGGTGCGGGCGGAAGCCGCGGCCGAAGCGCGCGCGGCGCGTGAGCAGCAGGAGCGGCAGCGGCTCGCGCAGCAGCGCGAAGACGACCGCCGCGCCGCAGTGCTGCGCGCGGAGCAAGAGCGGCGTGCCGCGGCCGCCGCCGATATCAAGCGCGCGGAAGCGCGCCGGGCCGAAAGCAGGAAGCAAGCCGTCGCCGCCCGGCGCGCCGAAGACGAGCGCCGCCATGCGCAAGCGCGTCATGACCAGGAATCGAAACGCCTGGCCGCCACCAAGCGAGCCGAAGACGAACGCCGGCAGGCGGTGGCCGCGCGCAAGGCGTCTGAAGAACGCAAGCTCGCCGCCGCGCGCCGCGCCGCCGAAGAAAGGAAGCTGGCGGACGCGAGGCGCCACCAGCTGGCGCGCCTGCAGGAACAGGCCGGGCGCGAAGAACAGTCAGCCGCCGCCCGCCGCGAGCAGCTGGCGCGCAGGGTGGAGGAAGCCAGGCGGGAGGATCAAGTCCGTCGCGAGGAGCAGGCCCGCCGGGAAGAGCAGGCCCACCGGGAGGATGACAGGCGCCAGCGCTTGCTGGCGGAACAGGCGAGGCGCGATCAGGAGCGCCGGGATCAGGAAGTCTGGCTGCGCCAGCAGCAGTCGAACCAGCCGGTTCGACCGGCGCCCATGGGCGTGCCCTTCCGGCGCGTCAGTTGACGCGGCGGGTGTAGGTGCGGGTGACGGGCTGCGCCTTCTCTTCTTCCGGCGGCAGGTAGATCGTGGTGCGGTCGATCTTGGCGTCGAATGCGGCGATCTCGGCGCTGGCGCAGCGGATCACTGCACGGTCCAGCGGATGGCACTGGCGCTGGCTCAACTTCGTGAGTTGCTCGGAGCGCTCGACGTGGGCCCGCACCTGGGCGGGATCAACCATGAGTGCGAAGGGATTGGATGCCGCGGCAGTGGTCATTTTCTTGGAACTCCTGGTTTGCGCTCTGTTGGAGGCGTTGTTCTGAATGACCTGAACTTTCGTCGGTGGCGCCAAGATGTAACGTCGTCTGCGGCCGTTACGCCATGTAGGACATCTGCGCACTCCCGGCCGGGGTGAAAAATGCTTGCGGCGGCGCGGTTGCACAATACGCACATGCCCTTCATGCCGCCCTTCATCGCCCCCACCATGCATGCGGATCCGCGCAGCGCGCTGGCGCAAGTGCAGGCCATCTACGCGCAGCAGGTGAACCACTTGCGCGATGCGATGCAGCGTTTTGTCGGGGGCGCGGACATGCCGGCGCGCGTGCGGGCCTGCTACCCCTTCGTGCGCGTCCACACCGACAGCGTGGCGCCGCAGGCGCAGCTGGAAAACTCCGGACTGAGCTACGGCTTCGTCGCGAGCTCGGGCCGCTACGAAACGACGCTCACGCGGCCCGACCTCTATGGCAGCTACTACCTGGAGCAGTTCCGGCTGCTGCAGCAAAACCACGGGGTGCCGCTGGAGGTGGGCACCAGCAGCGAGCCGATCCCGATCCACTTCTCGTTCGCGGAGAACGACCACATCGAAGGCAGCCTCTCGCCAGCGCGGCGCGCGATGATGCGCGACCTGTTCGACCTGCCGGACCTGGCGGCGATGGACGACGGCATCGCCAACGGCACGCTGCGCCACGCGCCCGGCGAGCCGCAACCGCTGGCCCTGTTCACCGCGTCACGCGTGGACTACTCGCTGCACCGCCTGCGCCACTACACCGGCACCGCGCCCGACTGGTTCCAGAACTTCGTGATGTTCACGAACTACCAGTTCTACATCGACGAATTCGTGAAGCTCGGCCACGAGGAGATGAGCCGCGCCGACAGCGAATACATCGCCTTCGTCGAACCGGGCAACGTGGTCACGCGCCGCGTGGGCCTGGCGACCGAGCCGGTCGACGCCTTCGGCGCGCCGCCGCCCCGGCTGCCGCAGATGCCCGGCTACCACCTGATCCGGCCAGGACACGGCGGCATCTCGATGGTGAACATCGGCGTCGGTCCTTCGAACGCCAAGACCATCACCGACCACGTCGCGGTGCTGCGCCCGCATGCCTGGATGATGCTCGGGCACTGCGCCGGCTTGCGCAACAGCCAGGCCCTGGGCGACTACGTGCTGGCCCATGGCTACGTGCGCGAGGACCACGTGCTCGACGAGGAGCTGCCGCTCTGGATCCCGATTCCGGCCCTGGCCGAAATCCAGCTGGCACTGGAGCACGCCGTGGCGGACGTGACCGGCTTCAAGGGCGCAGACCTCAAGCGCATCATGCGCACGGGCACGGTGGCGAGCACGGATAACCGCAACTGGGAACTGCTGCCGGGCAACGAGCCGCAACGGCGTTTCAGCCAGAGCCGCGCCATCGCGCTCGACATGGAAAGCGCCACCATCGCGGCCAACGGCTTCCGCTTTCGCGTGCCCTACGGCACCCTGCTGTGCGTCAGCGACAAGCCGCTGCACGGTGAGATCAAGCTGCCGGGCATGGCCAACCACTTCTACCGCGAACGGGTCGACCAGCACCTGCGCATCGGCATGCGGGCCATCGAGATCCTGCGCTCGGAAGGCTCGCAGCGGCTGCACAGCCGCAAGCTGCGCAGCTTCGACGAAGTGGCCTTCCAGTAAGCCGCTCAGCTCCTGGCGACCGGCGCTCGATCGTACTCGTCGAGATCGCGGCTGAAGACGCAGAGCGCGGTCAGCGCCGATACCAGCATCGACAAGGCGGGGCCAAGTCCTAGAGGGCGCCTTCGGTCTCGATCACCGTTCCCATGGCCTCGCCCAGCCGCACCGGGCGAGTGGGGGCCCAGTCGCCGGTGAAAGTGAGCACATTCTGCGGAAACAGGAGGATGACGGTGGAGCCCAGCAGGAAGCGGCCCATTTCGGCGCCCTTGGCGAGCACGACCGGCTGGTCGTCGTAGCGCCACTCGCGCGGTGCGCTGGTGCGCGGCGGGTTGATGACCCCATGCCACACCGTGGCCATGCTGCCGACGATGGTGGCGCCGACCAGCACCATCACCATCGGCCCGTGGGGACAGTCGAACTCGCACACCACGCGCTCGTTGCGGGCGAACAGGCTGGGCACGTGGCGGGCCGTCAGCGGGTTCACCGAGAACAGGTCGCCGGGGATGTAGATCATCCGCTTCAACCGGCCGTCGCAAGGCATGTGGATGCGGTGGTAGTCCTTGGGCGCCAGGTACAGCGTGGCGAAGTGGCCGTGGTCGAAGCGGTGGGCGAGCGCCTGGTCGCCGCCGACCAGCGCCCGGGTCGAATAGCTGTGGCCCTTGGCCTGGAAGATCTGGTCGCGCTCGATCGGGCCGAACTGGCTGATGGCGGCGTCCACCGGGCAGACGAAGGGGGCGGCCGAAATCGGCCGCGCGCCGTCGCGCAGCGCCCGGGTGAAGAAGTCGTTGAAGGTGGCGTAGCTCTCGATGGCCGGGTTGGCCGCCTCGCCCATGTCCACCTTGTAGTGCCTGACGAAGTTGCGGATCATCGCCTGCGTGATGCCGCCCATGCGCATGCTGGACAGCTTGCCGGCCAGCACGGTCATCAGCTTCTTGGGCAGGAGGTACTGCTGCGCGATGGGCAGCGGGGGGAGCAAGGGGAACAAACGCGGTCCTGGTCGGCAAAACGAAAATTCTAAGGTGCGCCGGCATTGTCGGGTGTGGACGGCCGGGCTGCGACACAATAGCCGCCGCCCATGACCGAGCCCCTTTTCGAAGCCCGCGACCTCACCAAGCGCTACGGCGACACCATCGTCGTCGACAAGCTGTCCTTCCGCATCGAGCCCGGCGAGTGCCTCGGGGTGATCGGCCCCAATGGCGCCGGCAAGACCACCACCGTCCGCATGTGCCTGGGGCTGACCGCTCCGGATGCCGGCGAGATCCGCGCGCTGGGCAAGCAGATGCCGCGGGACGTGCTCGCGATCAAGGCCGAGCTTGGCGTGGTGAGCCAGTTCGATTCGCTGGACCCGGACTTCAACTGCGCCGAGAACCTGCTTGTCTATGGCCGCTACTTCGGACTGCCGGAGGCGCTGATCCGCGAGCGCATCCCCAAGCTGCTGCACTTCGCCGCCCTGTCGCACAAGGCGGATGCCAGGCCGGGCGAGCTGTCCGGGGGCATGCGCCGGCGGCTGTCGCTGGCGCGGGCGCTGGTCAACGACCCGCGCCTGCTGATGCTGGACGAGCCCACCACCGGCCTCGATCCACAGGCGCGCCACCTCATGTGGGAGCGCCTGCAGGTGCTGCTGCAGCAAGGCAAGTCGATCCTCCTGACCACCCACTTCATGGACGAGGCCGAGCGGCTGTGCACGCGGCTGCTGGTGCTGGACCACGGCCGCAAGATCGCCGAGGGCAGGCCGCGCGACCTGATCGCCGAGCACCTGGAGCCGGACGTGGTGGAGGCCTATGGCAATGGCGCGCTGGCGCTGGCGGAGTCGCCGCTCAAGGCGCTGGCCAACCGCACCGAGGTGAGCGGCGAGACGGTGTTCTTCTACACGCAGGACGCGCGGCCGCTGCTCGACGCGCTCGGGCGCGACCATCCCAAGCTGCGCACGCTGCATCGGCCGGCCAACCTGGAGGACCTGTTCCTCAAGATGACCGGCCGGCAGATCCGGGAGGAAGGATGACCGCCCCTCGACGTGGCGCTGCGGGCTCGACCCGACATCCATGCAGTCATGGATGCCGGGCCACGCCCGGGATGACATGCAAAGACTCGACATGACCATGAACCACTGGCGTCCCCCCGTCGTCTCCATGCGCTGGTGGCCGGTGTTCCGGCGCCACCTGCTGGTATGGCGCAAGCTGGCCATTCCCAGCCTGCTGGGCAACATCGCCGAGCCGCTGATCTGGCTGGTCGCCTTCGGCTACGGCATGGGCGCGCTGGTGGGGCAGGTGAAGGTCGCAGGCGAGACAGTCCCCTACATCCTGTTCCTGGCCAGCGGCTCGATCTGCATGAGCGCGATGAACGCGGCCACCTTCGAGGCGCTCTATTCCGCCTTCTCCCGCATGCACGTGCAGAAGACCTGGGACGGCATCATGAACGCGCCGGTGACGCTGGACAACGTGGTGCTGGCCGAGTTGCTGTGGGCCGGCTTCAAGTCGATCTTCACGGTCACCGCCATCCTGGTCGTGATGGCCGTGCTGGGCATCACCACCAGCCCCAAGGTGCTGCTGGCCTGGCCCATCCTGCTGGGCGCGGGCATCACCTTCTCGGCCATCGCGCTGATTTTCAACGCTCTCGCCAAGGGATACGATTTCTTCACCTACTACTTCACGCTGTTCCTCACGCCCATGATGTTCCTGTCCGGGGTGTTCTTCCCGCGCGAGCAGCTGCCCGCGCCGATCCGGCTGGTGAGCGACTGGCTGCCGCTGACCAACGCGGTGGAGCTGGTGCGGCCGCTGTTCCTGGACCAGTGGCCCGCGCATCCCTGGCGCAGCGCCCTGGTGCTGGTCACGTACGCCGTGGCCGGCTTCT
>JAQGMY010000197.1 GCA_028292105.1 Ramlibacter sp. | reverse complement strand
GCACTGGCTGGTGCGCGAGACCCTCGGCGCGCTGCGCCGCACACTGGCCCGCCTGGACGTGACCAGCCGCTCGCTGATCGCGCTGGTGGACCAGGGTTCCTGCTTCGCCGGCACCTTCTTCGAACTGGCGCTGGCCTGCGATCGCATCTACATGCTGGACCTGCCGGACGCACCGGACGCGGCACCGGCATTGCGCCTGAACAGCGCCAACTTCGGCCGCTACCCGGAAGTGAACGGCCTCACGCGCCTGCAGACGCGCTTCTACGAGGACGAAGCGACCATCGCGCAGTTGCAAGGCCTCCAGGACAGCCCGTTGCGTGCCGACCAGGCGCTGGGCCTTGGCCTCGTCACGTTGACCCCGGACGACATCGACTGGGACGACGAGATCCGCCTGATGCTGGAGGAACGTGCCTCGCTGTCGCCGGACGCGTTGACCGGCATGGAAGCCTCGCTGCGTTTCCCCGGGCGGGAGACGATGGAGACACGCGTGTTCGGGCGCCTGTCGGCCTGGCAGAACTGGATCTTCATCCGACCGAACGCCGTGGGCGAAGACGGTGCATTGAAACTGTTCGGCACCGGCAAGAAGGCCAGGTTCGACTGGAAACGCGTTTGATTTTTTCTTGTCATCCCGGCCGCGAGCCGGGATCCATCGATTGCGTGCTTAGCCCGCAATGACAATCCACCGGACACACTCATGACATCGATCGACCTCCAGGCCAAGATCCCCAACAACGTCAGCCTCGGCGACAACCGCCAGCTGCAGCGCGCGCTCGAGCACTGGCAGCCCGCCTTCCTGAACTGGTGGGACGAGATGGGCCCGAGCGACTTCAAGGCCAAGGAGGTGTACCTGCGCACCGCCGTCGGCGTCGACGCGCAAGGCTGGGCCCAGTACGGCTACACGCCCATGCCCGACTACCGCTGGGGCATCTTCCTGGCGGACCGCGAAGAAAACCGCAAGATCGGTTTCGGCGACCACATGGGCGAAGAGGTCTGGCAGGAAGTGCCGGGTGAATATCGCTCCGCCTTCCGCCGCCTGATCGTGACGCAGGGCGACACCGAACCGGCATCGGTCGAACAGCAGCGCCTGCTGGGCCACACGGCGCCGTCGCTGTACGACCTGCGCAACCTGTTCCAGGTCAACGTGGAAGAGGGCCGCCACCTGTGGGCCATGGTCTACCTGCTGCACGCGCACTTCGGACGCGACGGCCGCGAGGAAGCGGAAGAACTGCTGATGCGCCATAGCGGCGACACCGACAAGCCGCGCATCCTGGGCACCTTCAACGAACCGATGGACAACTGGCTGTCCTTCTTCATGTTCACGTACTTCACCGACCGCGACGGCAAGTTCCAGCTGAAGTCGTTTGCCGAGAGCGCGTTCGATCCGCTGGCCCGCACCACGCGCTTCATGCTCACGGAGGAGGCGCACCACATGTTCGTCGGCGAGACGGGCGTGGGCCGCGTCATCCGCCGCAGCCTGGAAGTGATGAAGGAGCTGGGCACCGACGACTGGAAGAAGGTGCGCGAAGCGGGCGCCATCGACCTGCCGACGATCCAGCGCTTCATGAACTTCTGGTTCACCAGCTCGCTGGACCTGTTCGGCTCGGAGTCCTCCTCCAATGCGGCGAACTACTTCGCCAACGGCATCAAGGGCCGGCCGGACGAGGCGAAGTTCGCGGACCACCGCGAGATCGATACCTCCATGACCATCCAGGTGCCCGATGCGGTGGCCGGGATGAAGGACCAGGAGGTCTCGGTGCGCAATGGCATCAACGAGGTCACCCGGCTGGAGTACGTGAAGGACTGCAACGTCGGCGTGACGCGCTGGAACATGGCGATCAAGCGCGCCGGCGTCCCGTTCGAGCTGAAGCTGCCGTCCACGCGCTTTCGCCGCCAGGTCGGCGTCTGGGCCAACGTGCCGACCACGCCGGAGGGCCGGACGATCCCGCAGGCTGAATTCGACAAGATGAAGGACGAGTGGCTGCCGACCGAAGCGGACCTCAGCTTCGTCAAGAGCCTGATGCACCGCGTGACCGAGCCGGGCAAGATGGCCGGCTGGATCGCGCCGCCGGATCGGGGCATCAACGCCAATCCGTTGGAGTACGAGTACGTGAAGCTCTGAGCGTCATTCCCGCGTGCGCGGGAATGACTGGTCGCCGGCACGGGTAGAATCGGGCACTTCGGAGCGTAGCGCAGTCTGGTAGCGCATCTGGTTTGGGACCAGAGGGTCGTAGGTTCGAATCCTATCGCTCCGACCAATCACCCCCCTCGGCTGCCCGTAGCTCAGTTGGATAGAGCACCTGCCTTCTAAGCAGGTTGTCGGGGGTTCGATCCCCTCCGGGCAGGCCAAACCGGTCTCTCGCGTCCACCCAGCCCCTTACACGAGCGGATGCTCGCGGAAAAAGCGCAGCATCTCGCGGCTGGCGTCCGGTCCCTGCGGGTCCGTGTACGAGCCCTGGCGCTTGCCGCCAGACCACGCATGCGGGCTGCCATGCACGACCTAGTGTTCCGCCAGCACCGCTCCATCGGCGCCCCGGTGGACCCAGCGGGTGTAGTGGCGGCCGCCTTCAGCACGTTGGCGATCCGCCACCGGCGCGCGCGGCTCGCCGACGCTCGCGTCGACCACGTGACCGCCGTTGCCCGGGTGGACCGTGGTGTCGGCGTCGCCGTGGAACACGATCACAGGACGAGCCGAGCTGGCTGTCGGCGCGCCTGCGCTGCCGCTGCGCATGGCACCCATTGCCGAAGGCAGGTCCTGCGCCGCTCCGGCGGCCAGGCCGGAGTGCACGCCGGCGGCGGCATAGAGATCGGGGTAGGTGTCCACCATGATGGCCGCCATGGCGCCCCCGGCGGACAGGCCGGCGACGTACACCCGCGCCGGATCGACGGTGTGCTGGGCCATCACCTCGCGCGTCATGTCGGCCAGCATGGCCGGCTCGCCGCGGCCGCGCGCCTGGTGGGTGTGCTTGAACCAGTTCCAGCAGCGCTGCGGGTTGGCTTTTGCCGACTGCGCCGGATAGAGCACGTAGCAGCCTTCCACGCGCGCCAGTTCGTTCATGCCCGTGCCCGCCGCGAAGTCGTCCGGGTCCTGGGTGCAGCCGTGCAGCATCACCACCAGCGGCAACGGTGCGCCTTCGTCGGCCTGCGGCGGGATGTAAAGCTTGTAGTCGCGGCCGTGGGTCGCGTTGCCCGAATGGCCGGCGACGAAGCGGCCGGGGCCGCCCGGCGCGGACGGGGCGTCCTGGCGCTCGCCGGGCGAGGGCGTGAGCTCGCGCGCATCGACGTCGATCAGGAGGTCGCCATTGCGGGCTTCTTCTTCACCAGCCTCGGCGGCGGACGGCGCCTTGCCGCGCAAGGCGGCCCGGATCGCGGCGGTGGCTGCCTGGAGGTTACCGCTTCGGGTGAGTCGGGTGGCGTCCTGGAGGAGGCGCTGGAAGTCGGGGTGCATGGAGTTCTTTCGGTGATCAGCGGATGCGCTTGCTCAGCGCGGCCTTGACGGCCGCACTGGCGTGCAGCGCACCCAGCACGGTGAGTGATTCGATGGTGGCCAGCGCCAGCTCCGGCGTGACCGCCGGATCGATGGTCGCCAGCCCGAGGACCCGGATGTTCAGCTTCTCGCCCGCTGCCTCGGCGGCCTGCAGGTCCGACTTGCTGAAATGCTGGATGCCGAGTGACAGCGTCTTGCGCGCGACCACCTGGCGTACCGCCTCGCCATGGGTGGCGAGCTGGTTGCGGATCGCGGTACGGATCAGGTCCGTGCGGTTCGCATAGAAGCCTTCCTGCACCAGCAGGTCGATCTGCCCGAGGTCCACGCAACCGAGGTTGATGGTGATCTTCTCGTCCACGGGCTTGGGTGTAGCGCTGAGCGACCGGGTGCTGGCTTTGGGCATGAGCCATCTTAGCACCATCCACTTGGATGGAAAATAAAATGACAGAAGGTTGACCCTGGTGCCCGCCGAACTGGCGCACCCGCTATCGACGCTTTAACCGTCTGGAGTTGGCATCCGCCGCATGCAGTCCATAATTCAGACGCAATGATCGACCGCGCCAGTTACAGCATCCTCGTCGTCGACGACAACGTTGCCGCCAAGTACGCGCTCTCCCGGGGCCTGCGTGCCGCTGGTTATCGCACGGTCGAGGCTTCGGCCGGCGCCGAGGCGCTGGAGCTGTCCGAATTCGTGTCCGCAGTGGTGCTGGACGTGCACCTGCCCGACGTGCACGGCTACGAGGTCTGCCGGCTGATCCGCAAGCGCCAGGTGACCGCGACCTTGC
>JAQGMY010000161.1 GCA_028292105.1 Ramlibacter sp. | reverse complement strand
GCGGATACCGCGGAACGGCTCACGACATCACGCGCCGGGTGAGGGCGGAACAGGCGGCAGCGCATGCGTACCTGCTCCTGCAGCAGGCTTCCCGCCTGGGGCAACTGGGCGCCTGGACCCTGCGCGTCCCAGAGATGGAAGTCGAGTGGACGCACGAAAGCCGCCAGTTGTTCGGGCATGCGGGCGACGCGCCGCTCACCTGGCAGGCGGCGCTCGCCTCCCTCCACCCGGACTCCCGCGAGGAGCTGCAAGGCGCCGTTGCCGAATGCGTTGCGCGCAATCAGGCCTTCGAGCGCGAAGCGCGCGTGCTCACGGCGGACGGCTCCGACAAGTGGCTCCGGATCATCGGACAGCCCGAGCCTTCCGTCACCGGACCTTGCCGCCGGGTGGTCGGCGCTGTCCACGATGTGTCGGCGCGCAAGGAAGATGCCCGCCGGCTGCAGGAACTCAACGAGCGCCTGGTCACGACCCTTGAAAGCATCACGGAGGGTTTCTTCACCGTCGATCGCGACTGGCGATTCACCTACGTGAACCACGAAACGGAGCGCGTGGCCAAGCGCCCGCGCGAGGAGCTCCTGGGGCGCTCCATCATGGAGGTGTTTTCCTGGTACGAGGGAAGCCGCTTCCAGCGGGAATACGAGCGGGCGCTCGCGAGCGGACGCACCGCGCAATTCGAGAGCGTCGCGGTGTCGCTCGGCGTCTGGCTCGAGGTCTACGCCTATCCGTCGGCGCACGGGCTTGCCGTCTATTTCCAGGACATCACCGAACGCAAGATGGCCCAGGACGCCTTGCGTGCGAGCGAGGAACGCCACCGGCTCTTCTTCGAGGTCAGCCTCGATGCGGTGCTGCAACTGGAGCACGACTCCGGCAGGATCGTGTCGGTCAACCCGGCGGCCTGCCGGATGTTCGGCTTGCCGGCAGCCCAGCTCAAGGCCCGGGGCCGCGACGGGCTGGTGGCAGCAGGCGAACAACGGTTGCAATCCCTGCGCACTGCCGCGGAGAACGCACGGAGTGCCCGCGGACAACTGGCGCTGCTGCGCGGTGACGGCACGGAATTCGAGGCGGAGATCGCCGGCGCGCTGTTCACCGCGAGCGACGGGATCACTTATGCGAGCGTTTCCGTCAGGGACATCAGCGAACTGCTCAAGCACGAAGCCGAGATCCTCGCGCTGAACCAGGGCTTGACCCAGAAGGTGCGGGAGAGGACCCGCGAGCTGGAAGCGGCCAACGACGAACTGAAGGGCTTTGCGCACTCGCTGGCCCATGACCTGCGCACGCCCATCGCCGCCATCAACACCTTGGCCCACGTGCTGGAACAGCGGCTGCAGCCGGCGGCGGAGAAGGACCGGGATTACGCCGCCAGGATCAAGCAGGCGGCGCAGCAGCTCGACGAGTATGTCGAGGCGCTGCTGTCGCACGCGCGCATTTCCCAGGCGTCGCTGCGCGCAATCCGTGTCGACCTGAGCGCAATGGCGGAGCGCATCCTCGACGACCTGCGCCTGCGTGAACCGGCCCGCGCGGTGGCTGCGCACGTGCAACAAGGGCTGCTCACGATGGGGGATCCGACGCTGCTGCAGATGGCGCTGGAGAACCTGCTGGGGAACGCCTGGAAGTTCACGAAGAATCGTCCGGACGCCGAAATCCGGTTCACGGCAGAAAAGCGGGTCGGCCGTGCCACGACTTACTGCATCAGCGACAACGGAGCCGGATTCGGTATGGAGCACGCGGACAAGCTCTTCGGCGCATTCCAGCGGCTGCACACGCAGGCTGAATTTCCCGGCACGGGGGTGGGCCTGGCGAACGTCCGCCGCGTCGTGCTGCGCCACGGAGGGCAGATATGGGGGGAAGGAAGGCCTGGGAACGGTGCCGCCTTC
Source organism: Ramlibacter sp. (assembly GCA_028292105.1). Classification (GTDB taxonomy): domain Bacteria; phylum Pseudomonadota; class Gammaproteobacteria; order Burkholderiales; family Burkholderiaceae_C; genus Ramlibacter. The sequence continues at coordinate 1,962 of JAQGMY010000161.1, read as the reverse complement.
TACTTCACCTTGCAGAAAGATCGATGATGGCAGAACCCACAAGAGGCCCCGGCCTCTATCCGCCCCCGGAGCGTACGCGCAGGCAGGTCGTACTCGCGGACGACCATGACCTGGTACGCGGCGGCATCCGGGGATTGATCGAGTTGCTGCCGGACATCGAAGTGATGGCCGAAGCAAGCTCGGGCGAGGAATTGCTGACGTTGATGGAAAGCGTGACACCGGACCTGGTGATCACGGACATCCATATGCCGGGGATGGACGGCCTGGAAGCCGTGGCCCGGATCCGCCGCGGGCAGCCGGCGCTGCCCATCCTGGTGCTGTCGATGCACGACACCCCCGATTTCGTTCAACGTGCGGTCGTCAGCGGTGCCAACGGGTACCTGATGAAGAATGCCGCGCCCAGCGAGCTGCAGCATGCCGTCCAGTCCATGCTGGCGACCGGCCACTACTTCAACGCCAGGGTCGCTCGCATGCTGCTGGAGAAGGTGGAAACCTGTGCCGACGATGGCCTCACCGAGCGGCAGGTCGAGATCCTGGTCATGATCGCCGGCGGACTGTCTTCGAAGGAGATCGGGCACCAGCTGGGGCTGAGCCCCAAGACCGTGGACGTGCACCGTGCACGCATCATGGAACGCCTGCAGGTCCGCGACGTCGCGAGCCTCACCCGCTATGCGGTGCGGCGGGGGCTGGTCAAGGTGTGACACCAGGCGCCGGCGCTCAGGGCTCGAACACCGCTCGCACCACGTCTCCTTCTTGAACATCTCGCACGCGCGCGGGTCGTCCTCCAGCGAGAAACCGTGCGTGGCCAGGAACGACGGGTCCAGTTCGCCGCGTCGCGCTCGATCGGAGGTGGTCGCGGGCTTGCATGGCGCCCGTGCAGCAACGGACCTTCGCTTGCTGCCGGGCACGCCGCCGCAGGCCTGAAGCGCGAAGCGCAGTATTGGGGAAACGCCCCGCCGCCGCGAGGTGCACGCTGGCGCCTTGTCCACCCACACAAGGAGCATTCCATGGCACGAGGAAACCTGTTGCCTTTCGGCTTCGGCGGCCAGCGCGGCGATCCGTTCCAGCTGCTGCGGCGCCAGATGGAGCAGCTGTTCGAGAACGTCGGCGGCAGCGCGGGCGAGCCGATGGCCGGCGGCGGCAACATCGTCGCGCCGCGGATGGACATCAGCGAAGACGACCAGGCGTTCACGGTCACCGCCGAAATGCCGGGCGCCCGGCCGGAGGATGTCGACGTCACTGTCGAGGACGACGTGCTCACCATCCGCGCCGAGCGGATGCAGGAGCGCGAGACCAATCGTCGCAACTACCACCTGGTGGAGCGCTCGGTGGGCGTATTCCAGCGCTCGCTGCGCCTCCCGGCACCGGTCGATCCCGCCAAGGTCCAGGCGACCTTCGACAATGGCGTGCTCAGCGTCACCATCCCGAAGGACGGCAGCAAGGCGGGTTCGCGCCGCGTGCAGGTCCGCAGCGGCGCCGCCGGCCAGGCCGCTGACCAGGGGCAGCAGGGGGCGCAGTCCGCCGACGGCAGCGGCGCCGAGGACAAGGCTTTCGAAAAGCACCACTGAGCCGTGGCCGCCAGCGCCGCAACACCGGGGGCGAACCCCTGCAGCCACCTGGACCAGATCGCCGTGACCAGCACGTGCAAGCACGTGTGCGAGGAGTGCGTGCAACTCGGCGATCCCTGGGTGCACCTTCGGCTGTGCATGGTCTGCGGCCACGTCGGCTGCTGCGACTCGTCGAACAACCGTCACGCCACGCGCCACTACCAGCACACGGCGCACCCGCTGATCCGGTCGATCGAGGCGGGCGAGCGCTGGATCTGGTGCTACGCCGACGCGACCGTCGCCGGCGTGCTGAAGAAGTGACGCTTGCGGCGCCGGCCGCGCCGGCTACCGGCCGGCGCCCGCCGGGTGCCCGCGGGCACGCAGCTTGCCGAAGGTAGCCTGCAGCAGGCGCGCG
>JAQGMY010000088.1 GCA_028292105.1 Ramlibacter sp. | reverse complement strand
TGCGCCGTGCCGAGAAGGTCAGCGCCGAAATCCAGACCATGCTGACCGGCACTTTCCGGCAGCTCAATGCCGAATACGGCTTCTCGCTGCAGGCGCCGCGCGAACCGGACCTGGCACGCTACGAGCGCGACCTCGACCTGGTCGAGCGCAGCCACAACCAGTACCTCGGCGTGAGCAACGCGCTGCGCCTGGCGCAACCCGAATTCGCCGACCGGCTGGTGCGCGCGCTGGCCACGCGCTTGCGCGTGATCTACGAATCCGCGCTCGGCGAGGTGGAACTCTGGAACAAGTCGGCGGCCGCGCAGCTCGATGCGCAGTTGCGCGAGCGCCGCCGCAATTTCGGCCGGCGGCTGGAAGCGATAGAGCGCATCCAGCAAGCCGCCAGCGGACTGGACGATCGCATCCACGAGATCGAAAGCCAGGAAGGCGCGCTCGACACGCTCGACGCCAAGCTGGCCGAGCTCACTTCGCACCTCACCCAATCGCAGCTGGCCCGCCAGCCCGCGCCCGAGCCCGCCCTTCGCACGGCATGAGCCCGCCGGCCGGCCGGCAACTCCCCCCTGATTTCGCCGGGCGCGTCGTCGCCTGGCAGCGCAGCCACGGGCGCAACGCGCTGCCCTGGCAGAACACGCGCGACCCGTACCGCGTGTGGCTCTCGGAAATCATGCTGCAGCAAACGCAGGTGAGCGCGGTGCTCGGCTACTACGACCGTTTCCTCGCGCGCTTTCCCGATGTACAGGCGCTGGCCGCCGCAGCGCTGGACGAAGTGCTGGCGCTGTGGAGCGGCCTCGGTTATTACAGCCGCGCCCGCAACCTGCACCTGTGCGCACAGCAGGTGGTGCAGGTGCACGGCGGCGCGTTCCCACAGACCGCGGCGGTGCTGCAGACGCTGCCCGGCATCGGGCCGTCGACAGCCGCGGCCATCTCTTCCTTCTGTTTCGCCGAACGTGCCGCCATCCTGGACGGCAACGTCAAGCGGGTGCTGACGCGCGTGCTGGCTTTCGGCGCCGACCTCAGCGCCGGCGCCAACGAGCGCGCGCTGTGGGAGCACGCCCGCGCGCTGCTGCCCACGCGCGAGCTGCACGAGGACATGCCGCGCTACACGCAGGGCCTGATGGACCTGGGCGCGACGGTTTGCCTGCCGCGCAATCCGAGCTGCCTGATCTGCCCCGTGCAGCCGCAGTGCGTGGCGGCGGCGCAAGGCCAGCCCGAGGCTTATCCGGTGAAGACGCGCAAGCTCAAACGCAGCGCCGAGTCCTTGTGGCTGCTGCATGCGCACGCCGGCGACGGGTCGGTGTGGCTGCAGAAGCGGCCGACGCCGGGGGTGTGGGGCGGCCTCTATTGCCTGCCGGTGTTCGGCAGCCGGGACGCACTCGAAGAAGCGCTGCCGGGACCAGCGCGCCACGCGATGCGCGATGTCGATGCCTTCGTGCATGTCCTCACGCACAAGGACCTGCACCTGCATCCGGTGCAGGCGATGGTGGGTGCGGACTGGAACGCGGGGGAGGGCGGCTGGTTCGGTGCCACGGAGTGGCCGGCGCTGGGCTTGCCGGCCCCGGTGCGCAAGTTCCTCGAGGGCGTTGCTTGAGCCGCGGCGCTGGTCCCCGTCATTCCCGCGGAGGCAGGAATGACGGAGGGCGTCAACGTCCCGCCAGTTCCCGGTGCCGCTTCAACGTGGTCCATCGTTCCCCGAACTCCTCCGTCAGCTTCTCCACCAGGTACACCGACCGGTGCTGCCCGCCGGTGCAGCCGATGCCCACCGTCACGTAGCTGCGGTGGTTCAGCGCCAGCGGCTCGAGCCAGTGATCGAGAAAGGCGGCGATGTCCGCGTACATCTCCTCGACCTGCTCATGCCTGCGCAGGTATTCGGCCACCGGTTCGTCCATGCCCGTCAGGTCGCGCAGTTCCGGCTCGTAGTGCGGATTGGGCAGCATGCGCACGTCGAAGATGTAGTCCGCGTCCAGCGGAATGCCGCGCTTGAAGGCAAACGACTCGAACACCAGCGTGAGCTGGGCGTGCGGCGTGGACAGCAGCGACTTGACGTAGTCCTGCAACTGCGCCGCGCGCAGCACGCTGGTGTCGATCACGTGGGCGTGCTCGCGCAGCGCCGACAGCAGTTCGCGCTCCAGCTCTATCGCTTCCACCACGGCGCGGTGCTGGTCGACACCGACTTCCGCGGCCGCCTTCGACAAGGGATGGCGGCGCCGCGTCTCGGAGAAACGCCGCACCAGCGTGTCGGTGGTTGCGTCCAGGAACAGCGGCCGCACGGCCACGCCTCGCCTCATCAGGTCCTGCAGGTGCGCTGGCACCTGCGGCAGCGAGGTGGCGCTGCGCACGTCCATCGCGATGGCGACCCGCCGCTGCGCGTGCTTCTGTTCGAGGTCGACGAAGGACAGCAGCAGTTCCGGCGGCAGGTTGTCGACGCAGAAATAGCCGGCGTCTTCCAGCGCCCGCAGGGCGATGGACTTGCCCGAGCCGGACATGCCGGTGATCAGCACGAGTTCCAGCGAGCCGTTCATCCGCCGGTCCCCGCCGCGGCCGCGTCGCCCAGCATTTCCTTGGCGTGCGCCAGCGTCGTGCCGGACAGGCGTTCGCCGCCCAGCATGCGCGCTATCTCGGCCACGCGCTTTTCGCCTTCCACCGTCGCCACGCTGCTGCTGGTGCCTGCAGCACTGCTTTGCTTGGCGACCAGCAGGTGGTGGTCGGCGCAGGCCGCCACCTGTGGCAGGTGGGTCACGGCCAGCACCTGGCGATCGCGTCCCAGCTGTTTCATCAGGCGGCCGACCGTCTCGGCGACGGCGCCGCCGACACCGGAGTCGACCTCGTCGAAGATCAGCGTCTGCGCTTCACCCAGGCGGCTGGTGGTGACCGCAATGGCCAGCGCGATGCGTGACAGCTCGCCACCGGAAGCCACCTTGCCCACGGGGCGCGGCGTGCTGCCGGCGTGGCCCGCGACCAGGAAGCTGGCTTCTTCCAGGCCGAAAGCCGATGGCGCCTCCAGCTTGTCCAGCGCCACTTCGAAGCGGCCGCCTTGCATGCCCAGGCCCTGCATGGCCTGCGTGACGGACTTGGAGAGTTGCGGCGCCGCCTTGGCGCGGGCCTTGGCCAGCACGCGGGCCTCGGCCAGGAAAGCTTCGCCTTCCTTTTTCTCCGCGGCTTCGAGCGCCGCCAGGTCGGCGGCCGCATCGAGCCTGGCGAGTTCCTGCTTCCACGACGCCAGCAGCGCCGGCAACTCCGCCGGCGTGCGCTTGTACCGGCGCGCCAGCGAGAGCCAGGAGGACATCCGCTCGTCCAGCTCCGACAGGCGCGCCGGATCGAGTTCGGTCTTGCGCAGATAGGCCTGCAGCGTATGGGCGGCGTCCTCCAGCTGCGCCAGGCTGGAGGCCAGCACTTCGCCCACCTCCCGGAACTGCGGCTCCAGGTGTTCCTGCGAGCGCAGCGCATCCAGCGCCTGCGCCAGCGGCAGGCGGGCGCCACCCTCGTCGCCATCGAGCAACTGTTGTGCCTGGCTGGCGCCATCGAGCAAGGCCTGCGCGTTCGACAGCCGGGTGTGGCTGGCGTTCAGTCCTTCCCACTCGTCGGCACCGGGAGCCAGCTTGTCGACCTCGCCGATCTGCCAGGCCAGGCGCTCGCGTTCACGCTGCAGCGAGTCTTGCGCCGAGCGGGCGTCGGCCAGCGTCTTCTGGGCCGCCCGCCAGCCGGTCCACAGTTGCTGCAGCCGGTCGGTGGCGATGCCCGCATAGCCATCGAGCAGCGCGCGCACGGCCGCGGGCCGGGTCAGGCTCTGCCATGCGTGCTGGCCGTGGATGTCGACCAGCCCTTCGCCGACCTCGCGCAGCTGTGTGGCGGTGGCGGCACTGCCGTTGATCCAGCCGCGGCTCTTGCCCTGGCTGTCGATGGTGCGGCGCACCAGCAGGCTGTCGCCGACGTCGAAACCCGCGTCCTGCAGCCAGGGCACCAGCGACGGCGGCAGGTCGAATTCGGCACTGATCTCGGTGCGTGCGGCGCCTTCGCGCACCACGTTGGCGTCGGCGCGCGCGCCCAGCGCCAGCTGCAGCGCGTCGACCAGGATCGACTTGCCGGCACCGGTCTCGCCGGTGAGCACGGAAAAGCCGTCCGCCAGCTCCAGTTCGAGCTCGCGGACGATCACGAAATCGCGCAGCGCGATGCGTTTGAGGCTCAATCAGGCGCCCTCGTTCCAGTGCAGTTTCTTGCGCAGCGTGTCGAAGTAGGTCCACCCCTTCGGATGCAGGAATCGTACCTTGTGCTGGGAGCGCCGCACGGTGATGCGGTCCCCGTGGAGCAGTGACGCCAGTGACTGCATGTCGAAGTTCGCGCTGGCGTCGCGTCCCGAAAGCAGTTCGATCACGATCTCCACGGCGTCCGGCAGCACGATCGGCCGGTTCGACAGGGTGTGCGGGGCGATAGGCACCATCACCCAGCTCGGATTGGACGGGTGCAGCATCGGACCGCCGGCGGACAGCGCATAAGCGGTGGATCCGGTCGGCGACGCCACGATCAGGCCGTCGGCGCGCTGCCGCGCCACGAAGTGGCCGTCGATTTCGATCTTCAGTTCCACCATGCCCGAGGTGGCGCCGCGATTGACCACCACGTCGTTCATGGCCAGCGTGTCGAACACCGACTGGCCGTCGCGCATGACGTGCGCCTGCATCAGCGTGCGCTGGTCTTCCTCGTACTCGCCGGCCAGCATGGGCGGCAGGACGGTGCGATACTGGTCCAGGGAGATGTCCGTGATGAAACCCAGCCGGCCCTGGTTGATGCCGATCAAAGGCACGCCGTGGCAGGCGAGTTGCCGGCCTATGCCCAGCATCGTGCCGTCGCCGCCCACCACCAGCCCCAGGTCGCATTGGGTGCCGATGGTGGCCACGTCCGCGGTGGTGTGGCCGGTCATGCCGGCGTGGGCCGCGGTGTCGCGTTCGACCACCACCTCACAGCCCTGGGATGCGAGGAAGTGCGCGATCTCCTCCAGCGTGGCGCGTGTCGAGGCAGCCTGCGCCGGGGCGACCGCGGCGTGGTACTTGCCGATCAGGGCGACCTGCCGGAAGATCGATTTCATCGGCAAATTACATCACTAAAATTGCGCAAGCACTTTCCATGAAGCTCGACGACCGCGCCAAGCTGTTGCTCAAAGCCCTGATCGAGCGTTACATCGCCGAGGGGCAGCCGGTCGGCTCGCGCACCCTGTCGCGCGCTTCCGGGCTGGAACTGTCCCCTGCCACCATCCGCAACGTGATGTCGGACCTGGAGGAACTGGGGCTGGTCGCCAGCCCGCATACCTCGGCAGGGCGCATTCCCACCGCACGCGGTTACAGGTTGTTCGTGGACACCATGCTGACGGCCAAGCGCGGCGATTTCGCCACGCCGTCCTTGCCGGCCGACCAGCCGCAGAAGGTGATAGCCAACGCCGCCCAGATGCTGTCGAACCTGTCCCAGTTCGTCGGCGTGGTGGTGGCGCCGCGCCGCAGCTCGGTGTTCCGGCACATCGAATTCCTGCGCCTGTCCGAGCGCCGCTTCCTGGTGATCATCGTGTCGCCGGAAGGCGACGTGCAGAACCGCGTCGTCCACACGGCGGCCGACTACACCCAGTCGCAGCTGCAGGAAGCGGCAAATTACCTCAATGCGCATTACGCCGGCCTCACCATGGAGGATGTGCGCACGCGCCTCAAGAGCGAGGTCGAGCAGCTGCGCAGCGAAATCGTGGTCCTGATGCAGACGGCGGTGGATGCCAGCTCCGAAGCCATGGAGCAGGACCAGGAGGACGTGGTGATCTCCGGCGAACGTAACCTGCTGGCGGTGAGCGACTTCTCCGGCGACATGACCCACCTGCGCCGCGCCTTCGAGCTGTTCGAGCAGAAGACGCAGCTGATGCGGCTGCTGGACGTCTCCAGCCAGGCCGAAGGCGTGCGAATCTTCATCGGCGGCGAAAGCCAGATCGTCCCGTTCGAGGAACTGTCGGTGGTGAGCGCGCCGTACGAGGTCGACGGCCACGTGGTCGGCACGCTGGGTGTGATCGGGCCGACCCGCATGGCCTATGACCGCATGATCCAGATCGTCGACATCACGTCGCGGCTGGTGACCAATGCGTTGAGCCACAAGACGGATCGGTGAGGGCGGCTCCACCGCCAAAGCCTACGCCTCGCCTCAGTCCCTACAATCGAGCGCTGGCGGGCCGTTAGCTCAGTTGGTTAGAGCAGAGGACTCATAATCCTTTGGTCGTTGGTTCAAGTCCAACACGGCCTACCACCAGCGTTGCCGCTCGGCTGCAACACCCGTGGCGACCATGTGGCTTCTTGCCGCCGCTCTGTGAGAATCATGCTCGACAGCCGAGGCGCAAGGAATACACCGACAACCCCGGCTGAGCCCGTTTGCGTGGGAGGTGGACTTGGTAAATCCGCCGCAGGTTCGAATGCTCACCGTTGCATATTGAAAATGCGCAACAAGAGGTCAGGCTCACGGGCCGCTGGCGCTGGCGCTGCGGGCGCCTCCACGACATATGCCACATGTTGAGTTTCGCCCCGCGTGCGCCTTCTGAAATC
>JAQGMY010000033.1 GCA_028292105.1 Ramlibacter sp. | reverse complement strand
GATCTATTGAAATGGAACACGTTGCGGAACAAGGGCTTGCCGCAAGGTGCCGCGAGCCATGCTCGACAGTTCCTGACGGTAGCGACGCATGCTACGAGTCCCATCGGCCGAGTACAAGCACCAATCCCGAATGTGCCGTGCCCAAGCCACACACACGCGCTGCCTCGGGCCGTCCGGCTATACAAAGAAAGCGCACAACTGCGCTGCGCGGTGACCGCTCGATCGAGACGTTCACCACATCACGGCGCGTCCGAGCGACGAAGGCGCTCATGCAAGCAGCCTGCTCCCCACGGGTGAGTGCAAAAACAGGAATCCCGCGACATTCACGCCGACCGTCAGCCAGAAGCTCGCGACGAACGAAGGCTTGGCGGTTTTGTGGCGCAGCAACTGCTGGGCAAGCAGGGCGCCGGGCCAGCCGCAAGCAAGGCTGAACCCATGCAGGGTTGCCTCCGAAGTACGCCACCCACCATTGCGAGCGGCCGACTTGTCGACGGCATAAGCGACAAAGGCAGCAACGCTCGCCACCAGGTACGCGACAGCCACCCACGAACTGACCGGCCAGCGCGATGCCACGAACAGGTAGACAGCGACCAAGGCCGGAAGCACGAGCAGTCGCGGCAGGTCCATGCGGCTGGCCTTCGGCTCGTGCACCCCGGCAAGCCGCGTTCATCGTTCCAGGACGAGAGCTTCCCGTCGAATCGCATAAGGTTTCCATGAGGTCAGGCGCCGGACATGATAGTGCCGTCCGTGGCGTCATCGCGCCTGCCCGGATGCGATGCGCCGCCGCCCTCAGCGGCCGAACAGACCGCGCAGCTTGTTCACCGCATCCGCCGCATCCTTCACCGGGTCGGGAGCGGCCGCTTGGCCAGTCGCAGGCCTGGCGGGTTCCGTGGCACCCTCGGGTTGTGTCGCTGTTTGCATCGCAGGCGGGTTGGCTGCCGTCGGTGCCGGCGCGGCCGGTCCGCTCACCGTGGCTGGCACGGCCCGCGCCGCCAAGGCCTGGGATTCCGCGACCGAGGGCAATGGCTTGCCCACCAGGCCCTCGAGGTGGCTGCGATCGATCGCATCCGCCAGCGTCTTGCGCAGCGGAGAGTCGGAACCGCTGACGGTCCAGGTGACGTTGTGCACTTTCAGCCCGGTACTGCGACCAGGGCTCGCCGTCCCGTAAGCGGCCGACGGCACGGTTCCATCGAGCGTCAGCCTGGGAACGTTGATGGCCATCGCGACGATCGCCTTGCGATAGTTGTGCTCGTAGGCGCGGCTTGCCTGCACCGTGAAGTCGCCGGTGGGTCCGCACTGCTGCCCGAGGCCGTTCACGCTGTCCTTGTACTGCAAGCTTGCGCCAACGGGCACCGGTGGCAGCGCGGCCACCAGTGCGGCCAGGGCGCGCTGGTGAAAGTCGGTCTCGGCCGCCGTTGCCTTGCGCGTATCCACGCAATCGGCCCATGCCATGGCCGGACAACCGAGCGTCAGCACAAGGGCGCACGCCGCCAGCCGAAACGGCATGCTGCGCGGCGACGCCCGTTTCACCGCGACATCAGGAGTGGTGTTCATCGCGTCTTCCTTCCGAGCAATGCTCGCGGCGGCAACGGGCAGCTTTGCTTCTGATGAACATCCCTCCCGGCGAGCCTGGCTGCGTCCCCGATCCTACGCTGCAGACTCGGCATGCCTGCCCGCCAAATGGGGTAGCCGGCCTACTCGATCAGGCGCCGGCTCAGCTCGGTGCGCCAGGCGGACGGATCGCGGCTGGTTTCCGGCCCGACCAGATAGCACTCGTACACGTCGCCGGCCGTCTGGTGTCCGTTGGCTTCGATCCACTGCTTGAACTCCTGCCAGGCGCCGCCCAGCCCCTCGTAGGGGCCGTGATAGACGGTGCGCACTGCATTGAACGCAGGGCGCTGCCCCGGCTGGACCCGCCCGATGGCCGTGACGGCAGTCGACACCGGCACGCAGATGTCGAAGTCGAAGTCCTCCGCGGTGATCTTGTGGTGATGCGCAAACCAGGGTCCGGCCGGGCCGACGCCCTGCGCCCTTGCGGCGGACATCGCCTCGCCGATGCCCGGCCCCATCACCTGCTGCATCTGCGAGCGCGGAGTCTCGATGTGGACGGTGGCGACCAACTGCGCCGGGCTCGGGACGATCTGCGGGGTTTCGATCATGTGGGCTCTCCGTTGAATGTGGGCAGTAATCGTTCGAGCCGGTCGTATCCCGCCGCCATGCCGTGCTCCATCCCGGAGCGACGTGCCGTGTCGCGGGCTTCCCGCGATTCGTACAGGACGGTGATGGTGGCGCGGGTGACACCGCGCGCCTGCGCGAACAGCGTGGTGACGAGGGCTTCACCTGGGTACCAGGCGTCATCGAACTTCTCGGTGGCGACCAGGCGCTGCGACGCAACGATGTCGCGGAAGACGCCGCCTGCCGCCATCTGCGAACCGTCCCTTTCCGAGCGCCAGCCGTAGCGGTAGGCGCCCGCCACGCGCAGATCGATCTCGCACACCGGCATGGTCCAACCGGGCGGGCCGAGCAGCCAGCGGCGGACCAGTTCCGGTTTGGTGAACGCGTCGAACACCATGGCCGCCGGCGCGTCGAAGTCGCGCACGACCTGGATCTCGCGGTCACCGGGCGCGGTCATCTTGAAGCTGTCGGGAAAGAACATGCGAATTCTCCTAGCGCTTCCTGCCGGCGGCGCGCTTCGATCTTCCGGCTGCTGCCTTCATCTCGTCGAGCAGGCCGTCGAGGCGATCGAAGGACGCCTGCCAATGCTCGCGATACGACTCCAGCCACTCGGTGGCTTCCGCAAGCGGCAGGGCCTCGAGCTTGCGGGGCCGCCGCTGCGCGTCGCTGCCGGCGATGATCAAGCCTGCCTGCTCCAGCACCTTGAGGTGGCGAGAGATCGCCGGCTGGCTCATGGCGAAGGGTTCGGCGAGTTCGTTGACCGACACTTCGCCGCCGGCCAGCCGCTCCAGGATCGCCCGACGCGTGGGGTTGGCCAGGGCCGCGAACGTCAGGTCGAGGCGGTCGGAAGCGGCTTGTCCATAACCTGTCTGATTCATAACGTATATGTTATTTACTCGGCCGCGGAAGTCAAGCGACGTCTCGACGAGCGGCGGATCTACAGGGAAAAGGTCGTGAGGCTCCAGACGATCAGCACCAGCTGGGCCAGGTTGATCAGTATCGCGACCAGGTGCGTGCGGCGGAACCTGGCAATGGCGTCGGCCTCGCCAAGCTCGATCTTGCTGCGAAGGGAGTCCATCTGTGGGATGACCTTGCGCCGCAGCATCGCGGCAAGCAACGCAAGGGCTGCCGCACCTGCCCCGAACACAGGCTTGCCAGCGAGCGCATAGCTGACCGCCGTGCCCGCCGCGGTGATCATCGCGCCCACGTAGTAGATGTTGAAGAAGCCGCGCACGAAGCGGGAGTCCAGCGGCGTGTCGTGCGTGAGGATCAGCAGGGGGATCGAGCCCAGGATGAAGTACCCGGTGGTCACGAGCAGCGCCACCGTGAAGCACAGCGCGGCGATCAGGGGGGAAGGCATGTCACGGCGGGTGAAGCGCGGCAGTCGGACCTACGGTCGCCGGAGTTCTCGTTTTCGCCCGTCGCGCTTCTTGCTGTTGACCGGGCAGGGAATGCAAGGGGACGGTAACGTACCCGTACGGGATTGACAAGCTGTCGAGGTCGCTTGCGCCGTGGCCGAGAAAGACGCTTCCACTTCAACAGACTGCCCTGCCGCTAGATCCGCCCCAGCTCCGCCTCCAGCAACTTCACGAACACCCCCACCACGCCCGCACTCGTCTCGCGTGCCGGCACCAGCAACGACAACGTCGGCACCGCGATTCGCTTCTGGCTCAGTGGCACGTGCACCAACTGCCCGCTGCGCACATCCGACTCCACCTCGAGCCGCGTCAGGAACGTCACCCCCAGCTTCGCCCGTGCGAACGCCCTGAGCACCCCTGCCCGCCCTCCCCTGGCGACCACGTTGTAGTCGGCCAGCCCGCCAGGAAACAAGGACTGCGTCACCGTCTGGTCGATCCAGTCCTCTCCCGGCACGATCAACGGATACACGGCGCATTCGCCCAGGCTCACCTGCTTGCGCTGCGCCAGCGGATGGTCCGGCGCCATCACCGCCCCGAACTTCGGCTGCACGCTCGTCACGATGCGCAGCCGCGGCCCTGCCTTGACGTTGAAGCCGAGGCCGACGTCCGCATCGCGGTTCAACAGGGCGCTCAGCACCCGCGGCGTGTCGCCGGTGAAGACGTCGAAGGTGACGCGCGGGAAGCGCTCGCGCAGCGCCCGCATCGCCTCGGGCAGCAGCAGGTCGGTGGTGAGCTCGGGCGCGACGATGCGGATCACGCCCGAGGCGCCGCCGCGCAGGCTTTGCAGTTGCAACTTCAAGGCGGTCGACTCGCCGTCCCAGCGCCGGATCTGCCCGAGCAGCAGCTCGCCGGCCGCCGTGGGCCGCACACCGCGCGGCAAGCGGTCGAACAAGGACACGCCCAGCTCCTCTTCCAGGTGCAGCAGTTGCCGGTTCACGGCCGACGCCGACAGGTGCAGGCGTTCGGCGGCCTTGCGGATGGAGCCGTCCCGGGCGACCTGGTCGACGTAGAGCAAGGCGGAACGGAGCATGGGCCTGGCGTTGATTGAGCGTTGCGCCGATTAGAGCACTGCGTGCGGAAATCGATGCTGGTGGCGCAACGCAGCGCGCTTAAAATCCGGCCAATCTTTCGTGGAGCCTCAATGATGACCAGCCGCCGCAATGTCCTGAAAACCCTGGGAGGCGCGGGAGCGTCCCTGTCGCTCGGCGCCGGGCTGTTGCAGTCGGCGCAGGCGCAGACGCTGTCGCCCATCACGGTGGCCCTGTCCTGGGTGCCGAACGTCGAATACGCCGGCCTCTGGCTGGCGGCGGACAAGGGCTACTTCCGTGAAGAAGGCCTGGACATGAAGTTCCTGCCGGGCGGCCCCAACGCTCCCCTCGCTCCGGTGAGCGTGGCCGCCGGCCGCGCCGAGATCGGCTACGCCACCTGGCTGCCCTTCCTGGACGCCGTGCAGAAGGGCAATGACTTCGTCGCCATCGGCGCCACCTTTCCGGTCTCGCCGGTGGGCGTGCTGTCCCTGCCGAAGAAGCCGATCCGCAGCGCCAAGGACCTCAATGGTTCGAAGATCCTGGTGCCCGGCCCCAACGAGCGCGCCGCCATCGAGGCTACGCTCAAGCTGAACAAGCTGCCGGTGGCCTACACGCCGGTGCCCGCCGGCTTCTCGCCGGAGGCGCTGCTGGAAGGCGCCGGCGACGGCTACGTCGGCTACGCCACCAACCAGGTCATCACCTTCGAGAAGCAGGGCCTGGTGCGCGACAAGGACTTCTTCTTCACCTCGCTGGATTCGCTGGGCTTCAAGGCCGCGGCCGCCCTGCTGTTCACCCCCCGCAAGAACCTGGAATCCAATCGCCCGCGCGTGGTCGCCTTCATGCGCGCGCTGGTGCGCGGCTGGCAGGACAACGAACGCGACACGCTCGCCGGCGCCCGGCTGGCCGCCGAGAAATACGGCCGCGACCTGGGCCTGGAACTGCGCCAGCAGACGGCACAGGCCATGGCCCAGAACCGGCTGCTGCACGATCCCTCCGCACCCACGCTGCCGGTGATGGCCCTGAACGAGAAGAGCGTGGCCGGCGGCATGTACGCCACCGCCATGGCCGCCGGCCGCAGCAACCTGCCCGACGTCAAGCGCCTGTTCGACTTCGACGTCGTGCGCGAAGCCGCCGCCGGCATCAAGCGCAAGTAACGATGGCTGCTTCCGACTCCGCGCCGGCCCAGGGCGCGCCGCAGCACGTCGACATCCTGGTCGTGGGCTGCGCCGTCGTCACGATGGACGACGCCGGCACCGTGATGACCAACGGCGCGATCGCCATCGCCGATGGCGCCATCGTCTGGATCGGCGAGGCATCGCAGGCGCGCGGCCGCTTCACCGCCGCCAACACGCTCGACGGCAGCGGCCGCATCGCCATGCCGGGCCTGATCGACGCCCACCTGCACACCGGCCAACAGCTGCTGCGGGGCAAGATGGCCAGCCTGGCGCGCCGCCGGCCGCTGAAGATCCCGATCTGGAAGAACTACTACATCCCGTTCGAAGGGATGCTGGAGCCGGAGGACGTGTACCTCTCCGGCATGGTGGCGTACACCAACCTGCTGCAGGTGGGCACCACCTGTTTCGCCGAAGCGGGGGGCCCGCACCCCGACGAGATGGGGCGCGCGGCGATGGAAGTCGGCGTGCGGGGCTTCATCGCGCTGTCCACCGTCGACCAGAGCCGCGGCACCGGCGCGGCCGTGCCCGGCTCGATGCTGATGACCACCGACCAGGCGCTGGAGCGCAACGTCTCGCTGGTCAAGCGCTGGAAGTCCAATGACCGCGTGCAGGCCTGGCTGGCGCTGCGCCAGATCATCACCTGCTCGCCGGAGTTGATCCGGGGCATCGCATCCGCCGCGATAGAGCTGGACGTCAAGATCCACACGCACCTGGCCGAAGGCACCTACGAGGTCGACTACGCGCTGGAGAATTTCGGCAAGCGCTCGGCCGAGTGGCTGGCCGACATGGGCGTGCTGAACGAGCGCCTGCACTGCGCCCACTCGGTGACGCTGTCGCCCGAGGAGATGGACCTCTACGTGCGCTACAAGCCGTCGGCGTGCCACTGCGCATTCAACAACTACGCGATCGGCGCACCGCCGCTGATCGAGATGTGGCGGCGCGGCGTGGCCATCGGCCTGGGCACCGACGGCGCCGCCGCCTGGGGCTCCCTGGACATCTTCCAGGTGGCGCACGCGGCCAAGGTCGGCCAGCAGGCGCTGTGGGGCACGCCCAATCACATCCGCACGGCGCTCTCCAGCGACGAACTGCTGAAGATCGCCACCCGCGGCGGCGCCCGCGCGCTCGGCATGGCCGACCAGATCGGCAGCCTCGAAGTCGGCAAGCGCGCCGACCTTCTGCTGGTGGACACACGCGACATGGACCAGTACCCCGCCGATGACCCGCTGTTCGTCGCCTCCAGCCTGGTGGTAGGCCGCGACGTGCGCGACGTCATCGTCGACGGCAAGCTGGTGATGAAGGACCGCGAGATCCTGACCGTCGACATGGAGCAACTGCACGCGCGGCTGGCCAGGCGGCTGCCGCAGATCATGGAACGGTTCGACCGGATGGTGGCCTGATGGCGCAAGACGGCAGGGCGGCCATCGAGCTGCAGCATGCGGGCAAGACCTTCAACACCGGCCGCGGCAAGTCGCTGGTCGCGTTGCAGGACATGTCGCTGCAGGTGGCGCCGGGCGAGTTCGTCGCCATCCTCGGGCCGAGCGGCTGCGGCAAGAGCACGGTGCTGCGCCTGGTCGCCGCGCTGGAGACGCCGGACACGGGCACGGTTGCGATCAACGGGGCTTCGCCGCGCGCGCTCGCTTCGGCGCACCGGCTCGGCGTCGCTTTCCAGGACCATGCGCTGCTGCCCTGGCTGGATGTCCATTCCAACATCGCGCTGCCGTACCAGATCGCCGGCCGCGCCGTCGATGAAGTGCGCGTCAACTCGCTGATCGCTTTGGTCGGCCTGAAAGGGTTCGAGAAGTCACGGCCGAGGCAGTTGTCCGGCGGCATGCGACAACGCGCCGCCATCGCGCGGGCGCTGGTGCTCTCGCCCGAGGTCCTGCTGCTCGACGAACCGTTCGGCGCGCTCGACGCCGTGACGCGCCGCCAGATGAACGTGGAGCTGCAGCGCGTCTGGTCCGAGCAGCGCATCTCCACGCTGCTGGTCACGCACGACGTGCCCGAGGCGCTGTTCCTCGCCGACCGCGTGGTGGTGATGAGCGGGCGGCCGGGCAAGGTGGTGAAGACCGTGCAGGTTCCGTTCGCGCGGCCGCGCCATCCGGACGTGATGCGCACCGAGGCCTTCCACCAGCTTGCCGACGAACTGACGGCGACGCTGGAACCCGGTCACGCGGACGCTGCGTCATGAATGCGCCATGGCAGCGCCCGCTGCTCGGCGCGATCGGCCTGGGGCTTTTCCTCTTCGCGTGGCAATACATCGGCAGCCAGAAGCTGCTGGGAAGCACCTGGCCGGCGCTGGACACCGTAGTCGCCTACCTGGCCGATCCGGTGCGGCGTGACCTGTTCGGCCGGGCGCTGGCCGCCAGCTTCCGCGCGGCCGGCATCGGCTTCGCCATCGGCTGCATCGCGGGCTTGCTGTTCGCCGCCATCGCCTGGACCGTGCCCATGCTACGCGTCGGCGCCGACCACACCACGGCGGTCATCCATGCCATCCCGCAGGTGGCGCTGGCGCCGGTCTTCATCATCGTCGGCGGCCCCGAACTGGCGCCGATCGCGATCAGCGCGCTCAACGTGTTCTTCCTGTTGTACGTGGCTGCATCGAGCGGCTTCGGCGCTTCCAGCCGGGCGCACCACGACCTGTTCGCCGTGCTGGGCGCTTCGCGCCTGCAGCGCCTGCGCCGCCTGGACGCGCCGGCGGCCCTGCCCTCGATCGTCAGCGGCTTGAAGCTGGCGGTGCCGGCGGCGCTGGTGGGCACCTTGATCGGCGAATGGTTCGGGGCGCCCCGCGGACTCGGGGTGCTGATCCTGAACGCGATGGAGAACTTCCAGATCCCGCTGCTGTGGAGCGCCGTGGTGCTGACACTGATCGCGTCACTGTCGCTGTACGCGCTGTGCGGGTTGCTGGAGCGGACCGTGGAGGCGCGCTTCCAATGAACCCCTTGCGCGCCCTCGGCTGGTTCGTCTCTCGCTTCTGGGGCGTGCTGCTGATCGTCGCCGCCTGGGAGGCCTGGGTGCTCACCAGCGGCTTCAATTCGATCGTCATCGCGCGGCCGGCCGATGTGGTGAACGACGTCATCCAGCACCCCGAGCTGTACCTGCCGAACGCGGCGCACACGCTCGGTGTGGCGCTGCTCGGACTGGTGCTGGGGATGGTGGTGGGCACCGGCGCCGCGATCGCCGCCTGGAGTTCGGCCTTGCTGGGCGGATTGCTGGCGCCGCTGACACTGGTGTTCTCGTCGATCCCGGTCGTCGCCGTGATTCCCATCATCGCGCGGCTCCTGGGTTACGACACATCCACCGTCCTCGCCGTGGTGGTGATCATCTCCTTCTTCCCCAGCTTCGTCTTCACCGCATCGGGATTGCGCGCCCTGCCCCCTGGCAGCGCCGACTTGTTCCGCGTGCTCGGGGCCAGTCGCATGAGAACGCTGTGGCGGCTGGCGCTGCCGGCGGCCTTGCCCAACTGGATGACGGCACTGCGCGGCGCCGCACCGCAGGCGGTGATGGCCGCGACGCTGGCGGAATTCCTGATGGCCAGCAGCGGCCTCGGCCACATCTTCCACCAGGCCAAGGACGAACTCGACATGGCGCGCGCGCTCGGCGCCAGCCTGGTGGTGTCGGTGATGGCCGTGGTGGTCTTCCTGCTGGCCTCGGCCGCGGAGACACGCGTGCGGGCGCACTGGCGGTGACACCCGACCACCTGGTCATCCTGTCCGTCGCGGTGGTCTTCGCGGCCTTCGTGCAGGGCACGATCGGCGTCGGCTTCGCCTTGATCATGGCGCCGCTGATGGGACTGCTGGAGCCGGCGTTGCTGCCGGTCGGCGTGCTGGCCCTGATGCTGCCGCTGAACCTGTACGTGGCGATGCGCGAGCGACACGCGGTGGACCGCACCGGCGCCAGCTGGATCACGGCAGGACGCGTGGTCGGCACGGCCGGCGGACTCTGGGTGCTCACCGCCCTGAGCGCCAGCGCGCTCGGCATCTTCGTCGGCGTGTCGATCCTCGCCGCGGTGTTGGCGACCCTGGCGATGCCGGCCTTCGCGCCCAGCCGCCATGCGCTGATCGGCGCCGGGCTGGTCACGGGCATCACCGAGACAGCTACCGGCGTCGGTGGTCCGCCGCTCGCCCTGGTCTACCAGCACCAGCCGCCGGCGACGATGCGCGCGACCATCGCGGTGTGCTTCCTGGTCGGCGAAGTCGTCTCGCTCGTCGTGCTGTTCCTGTCCGGCCGGGTCGGTGCCCAGCAATTCATCGGAGCCGCGTTGTTGCTGCCCGCCGTGATCGTCGGCGCCGTCCTGAGCCGCTACATGCACCTGCGCGTCAACGGCCGCTTCATGCGCGGCTTCGTGCTGGTGTTCGCGACGGTCTCGGCCGTAGTGCTGCTGCTTCGTTCCTGATGCCTTGGCGGGGCGTGCATGCTTTGCTTGCACACCGTACGGCCAACGGTGCGCAAGCGGTCCCGGACACCCCGCCACTGGTCGGATGACGCGCACGCACAAATGCGGGTGCTACATTGATCCGGCTCCCCAGGAGGGCACATGGACCATCGTTCGAATCGCAGGGACTTCCTTCGCGCCGGCGTTCATTGGGGCAGCCTGGGTTTCGGGGCCGGGCTGATAGCGACCAGCTCCGCCCGCGCGGCCGCCTTGCAGGTGCCCGTGGTCGACAAGCTGACCGCGACCGTGGTGGTCGACAGCGCCTACGACAACTTCTTTCGCCCCGCGACGGTGCACGGCATCCGTGTCGAGTCGGGGCGGCGCTCCACCGATTACCGGCGCAGCCTGCACAACGAGTGGGGCCTCTCCCTGTGGCTCGAGTCGCAGAGGGCAGGCGCCACCCGCACCATGCTCCTGGACTACGGCTACACGCCGGGCGTGCTGGCCAACAACCTCGAATTGCTGGCGCTGGACCCGGCCAGGATCAACGCGCTCATCGTGAGCCACGGCCACTACGACCACTACGGCGGCCTGATGGGTTTCCTGGAACGCCATCGCAGCGTGCTGCCCGCCGAGCTGAGACTCTATGCGGGTGGCGAGGACAACTTCTGCCATCGCGTCAGCCCGCGCGAAGGCGGGGTATTCGCGGACTATGGCGTGCTGGACCGGCGGGCGCTGCAGGCGCAGAAGGTGACGACCGTGCTGGCGGAGGAACCCGTCATCATCGAAGGCCAGGCTTTCACCACCGGCCGCATCAAGCGCAACAGCTTCGAAAGGATCCTGCCGAACTCGTTCGTGGAATACGGCATGAAGGATGGGGTGGGTTGCGATTCCGGCAAGTACCTGCCCGCCGACATGGCCGGCAAGACCGTCCCAGACCAGCACATCCATGAACATGCCACCTGCTTCCATGTGAAGGACCGCGGCCTGGTCGTCATGAGCTCCTGCGGCCATGTCGGCATCGTCAATTCCGTGCGGCAGGCGCAGGAAGTCTCGGGCGTCGGGAAAGTGCACGCGATCCTCGGCGGATTCCACCTCGGCGGGGCGCAGCCGGACTACCTCAAGCAGGTCGTGGCGGAGGTCCGCAAGCTCGATGCGGACGTGGTGATCCCGCTGCATTGCAGCGGACTCAACTTCCTGAACGAGGCGCGCCTGCAGATGCCGGACAACGTCCTGGTCGCGACCACCGGAAGCCGGATTTCCTTCGGCGCATGACCGGCCGGCGCGCCCTGCTGGCCGCGGGCTGCCTGGCCGCGGCCCGGGCCATGGCCCACACGCCCTCGCCGCGCTCCGCGGCCGAGTTGATGGACGCGCTGATGTGGAACCGCGAGCCGATCGGCGGCCCGTTCTCGCTGGTCGACCAGTACGGCAAGCGACGCAGCGACCGCGACTTTCATGGCAAGTGGCTGATGGTGTATTTCGGCTTCACCCACTGCACGGACGTGTGCCCGACGGACCTGCAGCAGATCGGCCTGCTTCTCGACGCCCTGGGGCCCGAGGCGGCGCTGGTCCAGGCGGTGTTCATCACGTTGGATCCGGAGCGCGATGACCGGCGCCGGCTGTCCACCTACCTGAAGGCCTTCGACGCCCGCATCCTCGGCTTGACGGGCGATGCGCAGGCGGTGCGGCAAGCCGCCGATGCCTACCGCATGTACTTCCGCAAGGTGCGCCTGGCCGGCGGCGGCTACACCATCGACCACGCGGCGGTCACCTACCTGATGGACCGGCAGGGCGGCTACCTGGGGTTCTTTCCGCCGGGCACCAGTGCGCAACGGATGATGGTCATCGTCCGGCCGCAGTTGCGCAGTTCCTGAGGCGCCGTGCCCGGCTTCGCGCTCACCCGTTCACCGGCGGCGCCTTGGCCTTCAGCCGCTTGACCTCCGCCATCTGGAAGCGGAAGTCGTCCAGGGCGGCCTTCTGGCCGGCATCGAGCCGCCCCAGCTTCACCTGATCGAGCAGGACTTCCAGCGCTTCGCCGATCCGCCCGAGCTGGCGGCCATAGCTGCCGACCTCGTCCAGGATGCGCTGCTCCAGCTGTGGGTTGCTGCTGTGGCCCATGTTGATGTTCACCAGTCCGACCTGCCCCACCGCGTTGTCGTAGTTCCAGCTCCAGGGGTTGATCGCCTGCGTGACGCTGCCGGAAAACGGCGCGAACCAGTTGAAGGGACTGGCGGCCGGGCGAAGCTCGCCGGCGAGTTTGAGGTCGGGCATGGAGTCCTCCTTGCGGTGTCTCCGGATATACCCGCTTCGGTGGCCCCTGGCAACCTGCGCTGCATGGATCCGGCGGCCCCTCAAGCGTGCGCGAACCGCAGCACCGCCACGAAGTGGCAGCCACTCGCCCCCAGCACCAGCAGGTGCCACGCGAAGTGCGCGTAAGGCACTCGCTCGTCGAAGTGGAACACCACCGCGCCCAGCGTATACAGCGCACCCCCCGTCACGAGCAGCGCCAGCCCCTCCGGCGGCATCACGCTCATGAGCGGCTGCAGGATGAACACCACCAGCCAACCCAGCCCGAGATACAGCGCCGTCGACAGATACGGATGCGTGAGCCGGTTGGCACACTTGGCCACCGTCCCCACCGTGGCGATCAACCACACCGTGGCCAGGAACCAGTAGCCCTCTTCGGCCAGGCTGCCCAGGACGAAGGGCGTGTACGACCCTGCGATGAAGAGGAAGATCGCCGCGTGGTCCAGCCGCCGCAGCAGGTCCTTGGTGCTTCCCCGCGGCAGCCAGTGGTAGGCCGCCGAGACCGAGAACAACAGGATCATCGAGCCGCAGTACACGGCGGCAGCGATGGCATGGGTGCTGCCCGCCTGCAGTGCGTTGGCGATCAGCTGGGGGCTGAACACCGCTGCGAGCAATGCGCCCACGCCGTGACTCAGCGAGTTGGCGATTTCTTCGTTCGATGACTGGACTCGGCAGGCGGTGTGGGCCATGGGCGGACTCCCTTCTTCACTGCATGGTTCAGCGCGCTGCGCCCCCGTCCTGTCGGCCTCGGCGGTCGAGATACGTCGGAGTAGCGATGAAGCGGCGCGGGCTCGCCGCCTACGGTTGGTGCGCCGCCAGGTGCCTGGCAGCATCCCGATCACGGAGAATGACGCCGCCAGCGTTGCGAACCCGCGTCTTCCGGGGCACGATAGCGCTGCACACCGATGTACTTCCTCTGGCCCGAGTTCCTGTGGTTGCTGCCGGCACTGATCCTGTTGCCGGCGGCGTATGTCTGGCTGCTGCGCCGCCGGCGCAAGGGCGCGGTTCGCTACAGCAGCCTGGCGGTGGTCCGGGCCGCGGCCGCCGGCCGCAACTGGCGCCGGCATCTGCCGCCCGCGCTGCTCCTTCTGGCGTGCGCCGGCATGTTGCTGGCGGCGGCGCGTCCGGTGGCAGCGGTTCCGCTGCCGTGGGCGCGGACCTCGATCATGATGGCCATCGACGTGTCACTGAGCATGCGCGTCAACGACGTCAAGCCGACCCGGATGGTGGCAGCGCAGCAAGCCGCCAAGTCTTTCCTGCGTGACCTGCCCAGGAACATCGAAGTCGGGCTCGTCACTTTTGCCGGCAGCACGCAGGTCGTCCAGCGGGCCACCCTGGACCGGGCGGCGCTCGTCGCGGCCATCGACGGTTTCCAGATGCAGATGGGCACGGCCGTGGGCAACGCGATCGTGGTGAGCCTGTCCGAGCTGTTTCCCGACGACCACCTGGACGTCGGCGACATGACCTTCGGCAACAGGCGGCAGGGACGCAGCCTCGACGACAAGGACAAGCCGCTCCCCAGGCAGATCACGCCAGTGGCGCCCGGCTCGTACAACTCCGCCGCCATCATCCTGCTGAGCGACGGCCGCCGCACGACGGGCGTGGACACGCTCGCCGCCGCCAGGATGGCCGCCGACCGCGGCGTGCGCATCTACGTGGTCGGCCTCGGAACGGTGGCCGGCGCTGCTTCCACCCCCGACGGCATGGCGATCTACATGCAGCTGGACGAACCCACGCTGCGCGAAGTCGCGCGCATGACGGGTGGCGAGTACCACCACGCCGGGACGGCCGAGAAGCTGCGCACGGTCTACGAAACCATCGGCTCGCGCGTGCAGGTGGTGACGCGCGACACCGAGCTGACCGGGCTGCTGGCCCTGCTGTCGGCGCTCGTCGCGCTGGCGGCGGCAACGCTGTCCGTGCTCTGGTTCGGCCGCATCACCTGAGCGCCCCTGGGGCACGGGCGAGCAGATATGCTCATGCGCTCGCCATTCACCCCGACCTGATGCGCTGCGAAGACGTCGCTTCCCACACGGACTTCTGGCATTTGTCCGCCATCCCCGCCGTCGCGGTGGACCTGCGCTATGCCGGCGCCGACAACTTCGTCGGCCGCGATCTGTACGGAACCCTGGACTGCGCCTGGGTGCACCACCTGGCCGGCGCCGGGCTGCGGCGCGCCGCGGCGCTGCTCGAGGAGCGAGCGCCGTCGCATCGCCTGCTGGTGCTCGACGCCCTGCGGCCGCACCGCGTGCAGGTCCAGCTCTGGAATCACCTGGCCGGCACCGAGCTGCGCCAGTACGTCGCCGACCCGGCGCGCGGATCCATCCACTCCTTCGGCATGGCACTCGACCTTACCGTCCTCGACCCGCAGGGCCGCGAGCTGGACATGGGCAGTGGTTACGACGAGATGACCGAGCTGTCGCACCCGCAGCTGGAAGCCAGGCACCTGGCCAGCGGAGCGCTGACGCCGGCGCAGCATGGCAACCGCCTGCTGCTGCGGCAAGCCCTGGAGGCCGGCGGCTTCAAGGGCATCGCCAACGAGTGGTGGCATTTCGAAATGCTGGACCGCCAGCACGTGCGACAGCATTTCACCCGCGTCGAGTGACGCGGTCCCCGGCCTTATTTGGCGGTGTTCACCAGCGATTTGAGGGAAGAACCGGGCACGAACTTGACCGTCGTGCTCGCCGCGATCGTCAGGGCCTCGCCGGTGCGCGGGTTGCGCCCGCTGCGCTCGGCGCGTTCGCCGGTCTTGAAGCTGCCGAAGCCGGGGATCACCACCTCGCCGCCCTTGCCCAGCTCTGCCGAGATGATCTGGACCAGCGCGTCCAGCGAGCGGGAGGCGGCGGCCTGCGATTGTTCCGTGGCGGCGGCGAGCGCCTGGACGAGTTCTGACTTGTTCATGTTTCCTTCTTCTCCTGGATGGCTGCCGAAGATAACGCCCAGTGGCGCGAATCGGTTGCAGGACCTCGCAAACACCGCCACTCCTTACATCCGCTTGCAGCCGCAACGTGAACTTCGGCGTGCGACCAACACAAGGCGGGCGCGGCGGGTTAAAAGCCGTCCTCGAGGAAGGCCAGCATCTTCGGCCACGAGTCGCGGCTTGCCCGCGCGGTGGCCGCCGGCGAACCGCCCAGGTCGATGTCTTCGCCGGACACCGGGTGCTTGAAGCGGGTCAGCGTCGTCGCCACGTTCGGCCAGCCGATCGCATGGCCGGCGTCGGCGTAGGCGAGGTGCTCCACGCGATGGCGAAAACCTTTCTCCCGCAGGCGCCGCACGGCCAGCTCGCTCATTTCGGTGGCCGGCCAGAGCCCGTCGGCGCGGCCGCTGATCATGAGCACCGGGCCCTGGATGTTCTCCACCGCGATGCTGGCCGCGACCTGCCGGGCGGCCTCTTCCACCGTTGCCCCGCGCGCATACGGCACCTCCTCGCCTCGCCGCGTCCATGCCGAATGGCCGTTCTCCGGGTACGCGCCCCAGACGAGTCCGCTCGGCACATAGGCGACGACCGCCTTCAGCAAGGGGAAGCTCGCGCCGAGCAGCAACGCCAGTTCACCTCCCCTGGACACACCGCACACCGAGACACGCCCGGCGTGCACGGACGGCTGCTGCACCAGCCAGTCGATGGCGCGGCCAAAGTATTCCAGCGGGATGCGGTCCAGCGTGGACGGCAGCGCCTCCAGGCCGAAGTACGCCACGGCGAACGCGACGAAGCCGTGCGACGCGAGCAAGCCGGCCATTTCCGCGGACCATTGCAGTCCACCGCCGGACCCGCCCACCACCACGACGGCGGGCCGCCGGCCACCATCCGGGGGTTCGAACAGCCGGCCGACGAGGCCGGCGTCGCGCACTTCCCGCATGCGCACTTGCGGGTCGCGAAAGTAGCGCCGCAGCTTGTGCGCGAGCTGCACGCCCGGCGCGATCTGCGCGGCCAGGCTGAGGGTCATCGGATCGGCATCGACGTCGTCGGCAGATTCGCCTTTGGCCAGCAGTGAACGCGACCAGAACAATCCCATCGCATCCACGCCGGCATAAGAGCCCGCTACGGGCGAGTCGCGCGACAGGTCGACATCGCCCTGCTCGCTGGCGATGAAGGTCGCCACCGACCGGTAAATGCCTGCGGCGGTGCCGTTCGACAGCCGGACACTCACCTGCGCACCAGGCGCAATGCCACGCAGGCGGATGGCGATCGGCTCGTCCACGCGAACGGCGGACGGAAGAAGGTCGAGAGTCGGCGGCGGCACTTCAGCTCCGGACAGTGGCAGTGCCAGGAAGATAGCGCGGGATGCGACCGTCGGCGGCGAATCGCTCGCTAGAGCTTTACGGCTAAGTAAAACCCCTGGTTACGTAACAGTCCTCGCTCCGCTACTTTGGGCCTCAGCTCAACCGTAACCAAATATATCGGGAACCCATGACTGCATCCTCGCTGGCCCGCACCGGCCGCGTCTTCGCGATCCTCCTGGCCATGGGGCCCGGCGTGTGCTGCGCCGAGATTCTTCTGGGGCACTCGGGAGACCTGTCCGGCACGTCCGCCGCGCTGACCCGCGACTACGTGCGTGGCATGACAGCGTATTTCGACGAGGCGAACCGGAACGGCGGCATCCGCGGCGAGAAGATCAAGCTGGTCAGCCTCGACGATGCCTTCAATCCGGACAAGACGGCCGAGAACACCAGGACGCTGATCGACCAGAACGCGCTGGCGCTGGTGGGCTACCGCGGCACTGCCAACGTGCAGAAGATCATCCCTCTCGTGCAGGCGGCAGGCATCGCCGAGGTCGGCAACACCAGTGGCGCAAAGTCGCTGCGCGAACCCCACGTCGAAGGGCTCTTCCACCTGCGCGCCAGTACGACCGACGAGATCGAGGCCGCGGTCAACCATGCCTGGACCATCGGTATCACGCGCATCGCCGTCGCCTACCAGGACGACGCCTTCGGCAAGGAAGGCCTGGACGCGCTGAACGCGTCGATGAAGAAGCGCGGGTCAGCGCCAGCCGCTTTCGGAGCGGTGCCGCGCGGCACCGTGGACGTGGCGAAGGCAGTGGACGCGATGGTTGCGGCCATGCCGCAAGCCGTGCTGTACATCGGCCAGTCCAAACCGGCGGCGGCACTCATCAGGGGCATCCGGGCCAGGGGAGTGCACCCGCAGTTCTTCGTGTTGAGCGTGGCCTCCGGCCTGCACGCGGATCTCGGCGCAGAGTCTTCCGGCGTGATCGTCAGCCAGGTCATGCCCTACCCGTTCACCCAGCTGGGCTATCCGGTGGTGCGCGAATACCAGAAGTCCATCGCCGCCACCGCCGACGGCAAGTTCAGCTACAACAGCATGGAAGGCTACCTCAACGCCAAGCTGGTCGCGGTCGCCCTCGAGAAGACGCGGCCGCCGCTGACGCGGGCCAAGCTGATCGCCACCCTCAAGGGATTGACGCACGAAGACCTGGGCGGCTTCGCGATCAGCTACGGCAAACAGAACAACCTGGGCTCGCACTTCGTCGCGCTGACGATGGTGCGCAAGGACGGGACATTCGCCCGGTGAGCGTCCGGTGGCAGGGGTCCGCGCGATTTGCATCGGGCGGCTCTTGCAATGCGGCTGAACGACGGAAAGTACGGGGCGGCGCCGTTCGGCCGTCTCCAAGGAAAGCTGTCCATGTTCAAACGCGTGACCCTGTTGTGGAGCCTGCTGCGCGGCGACGCCAGGCAGTTGTGGTTCGCCCTGCGCCACCCGGCGGCCCCTGCCTGGCTGAAGGTCGGCGCCGCCTTGATCGTGCTGTACGTGCTATCGCCGATCGACCTGATTCCCGACGTGCTGCCCTTCATCGGCGTGATGGACGACATCGTGCTGGTGCCACTGGCGATCCGCTGGCTGCTCAAGCGCCTGCCGCCTGACTTGGCTCGCGCAGCCGCCGCCCGCAGCGGCCGATAGGCGGCGTCGGACATGGTATGTTGCCCGGATGATTCGCGTCGTCCGGCATCTTGCCCTGCTCCTCCCGCTCCTGGCCCTCTCCACCGCACCCGGTGCGCAGGTGGTGGAAGAGGTGCCCTTCATCACCTCGCCCGACAACGTCACGCTCGAGATGTTGCAGGCCGCCAAGGTCGGGGCCGGCGACCATGTGATCGACCTCGGCTCGGGTGACGGCCGCATCGTCATCACCGCGGCCAGGCGCTTCGGCGCCACCGGCCTGGGCGTGGAGATCGTGCCTGAGCTGGTCCAGCAAAGCCTGCGCAATGCGCGCGACGCCGGCGTGGCCGACCGCGTGCGCTTCATCGAGCAGGACCTGTTCCAGACCGACCTGGCGCCGGCCACCGTCGTCACCATGTACCTGCTGCCGGAAGTCAACCTCCAGCTGCGCCCGCGGCTGCTGGCGCTGAAGCCGGGCACCCGCGTCGTCTCGCACGACTGGGACCTGGGCGACTGGAAGCCGGATCGCACGACGGTGGTGCCGGTGCCGGACAAGGTCGTCGGCCTGGAGAAGTCGAGCAAGATCCACCTGTGGGTGGTGCCCGCGAACGTCCAGGGCGTGTGGTGCCTGCCACCGGGTCTCGGCGCCAGCCGGCTCGACATCCGGCAGAAATTCCAGGAGGTCGAGGGCAAGGTGACCCGCGCCGGCCAGGTGGGGCAGATGACCGGCCGCATCGACGGCAAGCTGGTGCGCTTCGAGGTGCCGGGACGCGAAGCCCTGGTGCTGGAACAGGACGGCGACGTCCTGCGCGTCAGGGGCTCTTCCAATGCAGCGGCGGCTTTCCAGCGCGGCGTCGGCGACGCCTGCCTGGGACGCTGACGCGGCAGCTCCAGCGCCTGCGTGTTGCCGCGGGCGCGTGCCCGTCGCCCCTATGCGCTGGCTCTGCTTGTCTTGAATTTCAGCCGGCGATGACGCCGCGGCGGCGCAGCGCGGCGATCTGTTCTTCGCTCAGGCCCAGTTCGCGCATCACGGCGTCGGTGTCCTGGCCGAGCGCAGGCGCATTGCGGTGCTGGCCGCCGGGCGTGCGCGAAAGCTTGGGCACGATGCCCGGCACCGTGAGCGTGTCGCCATCGGGGAAGGTCACCTGCTGCAGCATGCCGCGCGCGGCATAGTGCGGATCGGCGGCGATGTCCGCCACGGTGTAGATGCGGCCCGCGGGCACGCCGGCCCCATCGAGCACCGCCAGCACTTCGTCGACGGTGCGCTGGCAGGTCCAGTCGCCGATCGCCGCATCGAGTTCCTGCACGCGCGCGACGCGGCCTGCATTCGCTGCCAGCGCCGGATCGCTGGCGAGGTCGTCCCGGCCGATCGCGACCATCAGCCGCTTGAAGATGCTGTCGCCGTTGCCGGCCACCAGCGCATAGCCGCCGTCGCTGCACGGGTAGGCGTTGGTGGGCGCGATCCCGGGCAAGGCGCTGCCGGCCGGCCCGCGCACCGCACCGAAGGCGCTGTATTCGGGCAGCAGGCTTTCCATGCAGTTGAAGACGGCTTCGTACAGCGCGACGTCGATCACCTGGCCGCGCCCCGAGCGCTGGCGCTCGTGCAGGGCCATCAGGATGCCGATCACGCCGTGCAGCGCCGCCAGCGTGTCGCCGATGCTCTCGCCCACGCGGACCTTCACCCTGCCCGGCTCGGCCGTGTGGTGGCGCAGCCCGCACATGGCTTCACCGACCACCCCGAAGCCCGGCCGATCGCGGTACGGCCCGGTCTGGCCAT
>JAQGMY010000005.1 GCA_028292105.1 Ramlibacter sp. | reverse complement strand
CCCTCTCGCACTGCGAATGAGCAGCCCGTTCAATGCGGGTTACTGGTTGGCGGCCGCGTAAACGCCTCCGGGTTCCCGCACAGGCGGGAGCCGGAGCAGAGAACGTCATTCCCGCGCAGGCGGGAATCCAGAGCGTTTGAAGAAAGCCCCGCACTGCGGGGCTTTCTCTTTCGGGAGCTCTGGATCCCCGCGTCCGCGGGGATGACGCGGGGGTGTCCACCGCGGGCTGCTGTCACCGCGCGGACGACGGCTAACTCAGCGACCGTGCGACGGCCAGGTACTCCGCCACCGGCACCTCCTCCGCCCTTCTTTGCACGTCGAACGCGCCGCCATAGCCCTTCGCCTCCAGCCACTTGCCCAGCGTGTTGCGCAGGATCTTGCGGCGCTGGCTGAAGGCGACCTGCACCATTTCGGACAACAGCTTCTCGTCGACAGCCTCCGGCGCCTCGTAGGGCACCATCCGCACCACCGCGCTGTCCACCCGGGGCGGCGGCTCGAAGGACTGCGGCGGCACGAACAGCACGTTCTCCATGGCATAGCGCCACTGCAGCATCACCGACAGCCGGCCGTAGTCGGAAGTGGCCGGCGCGGCCACCATGCGGTCGACCACCTCCTTTTGCAGCATGAAGTGCTGGTCCTCCACCTGCCCGACGTACTGCAGCAGGTGGAACAGGATCGGGCTGGAGATGTTGTAGGGCAGGTTGCCCACCACCCGCAGCCTGGTCGCACCGAGCTCCACCGCCAGCGCGGCGAAGTCGACCTTCAGCACGTCCGACTCGATGACTTTCAACTGCGGCCGCTGGCGCAGGCGGGCGGCCAGGTCCCGATCGAGCTCGATCACCGTCAACGTGCCGAGCCGCTCCACCAGCGGCTGGGTGAGGGCGGCGAGGCCCGGGCCGATCTCCACCATCGGCTGGCCGGGGCGCGGCGCGATCTCGCGCACGATCTGGTCGATCACGCCCTTGTCGGCCAGGAAGTGCTGGCCGAAGCGCTTGCGCGGTAGATGCCTGGTCACCATCGCCTGTCGTTGCGGGCTTGACCCGCAATCCATGCAGTCATGGATCCCGGGTCGAGCCCGGGATGACATCCTTTCACTGCGGCGGCTCGCGGTATTCCACGTAGGCGCGGCCGCGCACGTCCTGCGCCCACTGCACGTAGGCGGCGTCCAGCTTGCGTTCGCGCACCAGGTTGCGCACCACCTCGCGCTGCTCGCGCGCGCTCAGGGTCGACTGGCGGCGCTCCAGCAGCTGGATCAGGTGCACGCCGAAGCGGCTGACGATCGGGTCGGCCACCTGGCCCGGCGCCAGGTTGTTCAGCACTTCCTCGAACTCCGGCACGAACATGCCCGGACTGGACCAGCCCAGGTCGCCGCCATTGCGGGCGCTGGCGTCCTGCGAGTTCTCGCGCGCGAGCTGGGCAAAGTCGGCCTGACCGGCTTCGACCCGCTTCTTGTAGTCCAGCAACCTGGCGCGGGCCTGCGCCTCGGTCAGTTGCGGCGTCGGGCGCAGCAGGATGTGGCGGGCGTGGCTCTGGTTGACGGTCATGCCGGCGGTACCGGTCTGCCGCCGCTCCAGCACCTTGACGATGTGGAACCCGGCGCCCGAACGCACGACGTCCGACACGCCGCCGTCCTTGAGGTCCTTCACCGCGTCCATGAACAGCGGCGGCAGCCGATCCGCCGTGCGGACGCCGACGGCGCCCCCGCTCTGCGCCGCACCCGGCGCGTCGGAATTCTCGCGGGCCAGCTTGGCGAAGTCTTCGCCGGCGCGGGCGCGCTGCTGCACGGCCTGGGCCTTGGCCTGGGCCTGCTGCACCTGGGCCGGGGTGGGGTTCTCGGGCAGCGCCACCAGGATGTGCGCCAGGTTCAGCTCGGTCAGCGCCGGATCGCCGCCGTTTTGCTGCTGCTCGCGCAGGAACGCGTCGATGTCCGCGTCGGTCACCTTGGCGCGGGCCTCGAGCTCGCGATCGCGCAGGCGCTGCAGCAGGATCTGGCTGCGCAGGTCCTCGCGGAACTGGGTCACGTTGATGCCGTCGGCCGCCATGCGCCGCCGCAGCTCCGCCACGTCGACGCCGTTCTGCCGGGCCACGCTCAGTTCGGCCTGGTCGACCAGCGCTTCGTCGGCGCGCACGCCGCTTTCGCGCGCCAGCTGCAACTGCGCCTTCTCGGTGATCAGGCGTTCCAGCACCTCGCGCGCGAGCTGCTGCCGGGGCGGCATCGGCGAGCCCTGCTGCGCCAGCTGCTGCTCGAATCGCAGCATGCGCGTGCGCACTTCGTTGTTGGTGATCGGCTCGGAGTTGACGACGGCCACGATGTAGTCGGCCGCGCGCGGCCCGGCGCTGGGCGCCGCCGCAGGCCGGGTCGGCGCCAGCTGGATCGACGGGCGCAAGCCCTGGGCGGCCGCGGGCAGGCCAGCGGCGGCGAGCAGGCCGCCGGCGGCAAACGCCAGGGCCAGGGAGCGAAGATTCATGGGGTGATGCACTCTAGTCGTAATTGCTGAACCGGCTGGGCGTGACGGAGCGCTCGCGCAGGTACTGGTAACGGGGGATATTCTGCTTGAGCGACTGCAGGGCGTTGGATCCGAGGTTGCTGAAGCCCACGAACTCGAGCTGGAACAGGATCCGCTTGTTGGAGCTGTTGGTGCCGGCCTGCATCCGTTCCACCACCACCCGCGCCAGGTAGCAGCCGGCGTCGTACTCCAGCCCCAGCACGCCTTCGACCACGCGCCGGTCGCGCAGGTCGACGTTCAGGCGGCCGACGCTGTACCAGCGGCCTTCGCCCTCGCCCATGCCCGGGCCCAGGTTCTGGCCCTTGTCGCCCCACAGGTCGTTGAGCGGCCACTGCCAGCCGATGTCGATCTGCTCGCTCACGCCTTGCTGGCGCCGGTAGGCGGCGCTCACCACCCGGTAGTTGGCCGGGCTGTAGCGCACGCCGAAGATCTGCCGGATCGACTGGCTGGTCTTGGGGTTGTACTGCAGCGTGGTGTCCACGCTCCATTTGGCCACCAGGTTCACGGAGGCGCCGAACAGCACGTCCGACAGCCGCTCGCTGACCGGCGCGCCACCCGGCAACGTGACCAGCTGGTCCTTGAAGCGCAGCCGCTGCGCCAGGGCGAAGCGGGCCGCCTCGGCGCCGGTGTCCGGGTCGATCAGCCGGGTGGTCGCGCCGAGGGTCAGCAGGTTGTTGTCGGCGATCCGGTCCTGGCCGCCGAAGCTGTTTTCGGTGTAGATCGTCGCGAAGTTGAAGTCGTTGTAGCCCGTGTCGTAATTGGGCAGGAAGTTCTGGTCGCGAAACGGCGTGTTGACGTAGAAGGCGCGCGGCTCCAGCGTCTGCAGGAAGCGCCGCCCGAAGATGCTGGTGTCGCGCTCCAGGACCACCCCGGTGTCCAGCGACACGGTCGGCACCGTCACGTCGGCGGCGGTGCGGCCGTTGGCCAGCGGCGAGTCGAAGTCGTAATGGCGCGTCTGCACCTGCACCCGGGGCGTGATGAACCAGCCGGGCGTCTGCCAGGTCCGGCTGAGCTGGGCCAGCAGGTAAGCGCGCTTGGCGTTCGGCTGCGCGGTGAGGAACGGGTCGGACTCGAAGCGCGTGTAGTCGGTCTCGACCGTCGTATCGAGGCCGAAGGGCAGGTCCAGCTTGCTGTAGCGCGCATTCAGCTGCGGCGCCCGGTCGTACGGCGGGATGATGGGCGCGGTGGGGTCCTTCAGGGTCTGCCACTTGAGCATGCGGCCCATCACCGAGAAGTCGCCGATCGGCGAGGACTTGCCCCAGTTCAGGGTGCCGTCGTTGGACAGCAGGCGCTGCGTCAGCGAGGCGCTGTTGCGGGAGAAATCGCGCCAGTAATCGTCGTCGCTGACCCGGTTCAGGTTCAGGTTCAGGCCCACCGGGCCGATCGCCGGCAGCGCGATGGACGGCTGCGCGTGTTCCAGGTGGAAGCCCCAGCGGTCGCGATCGCGCAGCCGGTCGTTGGGCAGGTAATTGCCGCGCACCAGCCCGCTGTAGCCCGGCTCCAGGTAGCGGAATTCCGCCCCCAGGTCGATGCCGCGCTTGGTCATCAGCGTCGGGTAGATCGTGGCGTCGCGGTTCGGCGCGATGTTCCAGTAGTAGGGCAGCGTCAGCTCGAAGCCGCTCACGCTGTCGATGCCGAAGGTGGGCGGCAGCAGGCCGCTCTTGCGCTTGTCGCCCAGCGGGAAACTGAGGGCCGGCACCGGCAGGATGGGGAAGCCGAGGAAGCTCAGGACGGCGTTGCGGGCCTGCCCGGTCTCTTCTTCCTGGTCGATCGAGATCGAGGCGGCGCGCAGGATCCAGTCCGGCATCCAGCCCGGGCCCGGCCTGCGCTGGCAGGTGGTGTACGTGGCGTTGCGGATGACGGCGTGGTTGTCATCGATGAAATCGATGCGGTCCGCCTCGCCGTAAGCGTTGTTGCGCAGGAAGCGGTAGCGCGGCTCGTTGAAGAAGCCCTGGAAGGCGTCGATCCTGAGCTCCAGGAACGGCCCCTCGAAGATGTTGCCGGCCTTGTTGATGTGCACGTTGCCGGTGGCCCGCGCCAGGTCGTCCGGCTGCGTGTACTGCAGCCGGTCGGCGCGGATGACGGTGTCGCCGCGGCGCAGTTCCGCGTCGCCCTCGATGGTGGTCTCGATCTCGGTGCGGCCGCTGATGCGGTCGCCTTCGACGAAAGTCGGCAATTCGGACCGCACGGCGGCCGGGATGTCCTCGCGCAGCTGCGCGCTGGGCTTCAGGCGGGGCGAGGGCTCGCTGTCCGGCTGCGCCACCGCGAACGGGGCGTGCAGCAGGGAAACGACCACCAGCGCCACCGGGCTCAGGGCGAAGCGTGGGTGGGACGCCTTGGTTCTCAGGTGATGCATCGGGGTGAAGACGGTTCCCAGGGCGCCGGTCTGCCGGTCGCGCCACGTTGGATTTGTAGAATCGATTATCCATGAGCGATTCCGCGTCTTCCCCCATCCAGGTCGCCTGGAGCGACACCCGGCGTGCAGCCGCGTTCAATAGTTGGCTGCAGCAGGTCGCGCCGGCGCACGGTTTGCAGCCCGCGACGCTACGTCCGGCCTCGGCCGATGCCAGCTTCCGGCGCTACCTGCGCCTCGACGGCGCCGGCACCACCTTCATCATCATGGACGCGCCGCCGGACAAGGAAGACTGCCGGCCGTTCGTGAAGGTGGCCGCCCTGATGGCCCAGGCCGGGCTGTTGGTGCCGCGCATCCTGGCCTGGGACGAGCCCCAGGGCTTCATGCTGCTGGACGACCTGGGCACGCAGACCATGATCGAGGTGCTGGACCTCGCCGACCCGGTGGCCAACCTGCCGCTCTACCAGCGGGCGATCGACTCGCTGATCGCCTGGCAACTGGCCTCGAAGCCGGGCGTGTTGCCCGCGTACGACGACGCCCTGCTGTCGCGCGAACTGGCGCTGTTTCCTGACTGGTATCTCCAGCAGCACCGCGCCGTCACCCTCGACGCCACGCAGCAGGAGACGGTGGACAAGGCCTTCCGCCTGATCGTCCAGCGCAACCTGGCCTTCCCCAGCGTGTACGTCCACCGCGACTTCATGCCGCGCAACCTGATGATCCCGCGCGACCCGGCCGAACCACGGCTGGCGGTGCTCGACTTCCAGGACGCGGTCTACGGCCCCATCACCTATGACATCGCCTGCCTGATGCGCGATGCCTTCATCAGCTGGGACGAGGAGGTGGTGCTGGACGTCACGATCCGCTACTGGCAAAAGGCGCGCAAGGCCGGGCTGCCGGTGGGCGACGACTTCGGCGAGTTCTATCGCGGGGTCGAGTGGATGGGCCTGCAGCGTCACCTGAAGGTCGCCGGGATCTTCGCCCGCCTCACCCTGCGCGACGGCAAGCCCCGCTACCTGGCGGACGCACCGCGTTTCCTGAATTACATCCGCACCACCGCCAACCGCTACCGCGAGCTGGGCCCGCTGGCCAAGGTGATCGACCAGGTGGAAGGCACGGAGCCGGTCACCGGCTTCGCCTTCGGCCGGGTCTGACCGGCCGCCAGATGCCGCGACTGCACTGCGACCAGCCGCTGCTCAGCGGCTTGCAATTGGCGCTGCCCGCGGGGCCGGCGCGGCACGTGCAGGTGCTGCGGCTGCAGCCCGGCGATGCGATCACGCTGTTCGACGGCCGCGGCGGTGAATACGAGGCGGTGATCGAGCACATGGGCCGCAGCGAAGTGCGGGTGCAAGTGCGCGAGCACCGCGCCATCGAATGCGAGCCGGCGCTTGCCGTGCACATCGCCGTCGGCATGCCGGCCAACGAGCGCATGGACTGGCTGGTGGAGAAGGCGACGGAGCTCGGCGTGGCCTCGATCCAGCCATTGGTGGCGGAGCGCAGCGTGCTGCGCCTGTCCGGCGAACGGGCCCAGAAGAAGCAGGCGCACTGGCAGGGCATCGCCATCGCCTCCTGCGAGCAGTCCGGGCGCAACCGGGTGCCGCTGGTGCATGAGCTGCAGCCGCTGGCGGGCTGGCTGGCCAGGCAGGCCGCGCCGGGGCTGGTCCTGTCGCTGCGCGCCGGCACGCAGCCGCTGCCCGGCGCCGCGGGTGGCAGCGCGGTGACGCTCCTGAGCGGCCCCGAAGGCGGGCTCACCGGCGCCGAGGAAGATGCCGCCTTGCTGCGTGGCTGGCGCCCGGTGAACCTGGGGCCGCGCGTGCTGCGCTCCGAAACCGCGCCGCTGGCCGCGCTGGCCCTGCTCACATTGGGAGGCCTCGCTTGAACCGCAACCTCTGGCTGCTGGCGGTGCTGCAGGGCCTGTTCCTGACCAACAACGTCACCTTCATCGCCATCAACGGGCTGGTCGGGCTGTCGCTGGCGCCTTTCGGCTGGATGGCGACACTGCCGGTGATGGCCTATGTGGTCGGCGGGGCGCTGTTCACCGGCCCCGTGGCGGCGGCCCAGGCGCGGCTCGGGCGGCAGCGGGCGTTCCAGCTCGGGCTGGTCGTCGGCATCGGCGCCGCGCTGCTGTGCGCCTATGGGGCGGCCACGCGGCAGTTCTGGCTGGTCTGCGCCGGCACGCTGGTGGCGGGCTACTACGCGGCCAATGCCGGCCTCTACCGCTTCGCTTCGGCGGAACTGGCGCAGCCCGCGGCACGCGAGAAGGCGGTGTCGCTGGTGATGGCGGGCGGACTGATCGGCGCCATCGTCGGGCCCAACCTGGCGGCGCGCACGCGCGACATGGCCGACGCGCCCTACGTCGGCGCCTACCTGGCGCTGGCCGGGGTGGCGCTGCTGGCCATGCTGCTGCTGGCGTTCATGCGGTTCCCGGCGGTGACGCGCCGCAGCGGGCCGGCGGTCGGCCGCTCGGTCTTGCAGTTGATGCGGCAGCCGGTGTTCCTGGTGGCTGCGGTGGCCGGGGCGCTCGGTTACGGCGTGATGAACCTGTTGATGGCGGCGACGCCGCTGGCGATGCAGCAGTGCGGCTTGCCCTTCAGCGACGCTGCTTTCGTGCTGCAGTGGCACGTGATCGGCATGTTCGCCCCGGGCTTTTTCACCGGGCACCTGATCAAGCGCTTCGGCGCGTTGCCCGTGATGGGCGTGGGCGCCGCCTTGAACCTGGCCTGCATCGCGATCGCATTGAGCGGTGTCGAGCTGCACCACTTCGCGATCGCGTTGTTCCTGCTGGGACTGGGGTGGAACTTCCTTTTCACCGGCAGCACGACACTGGCGCTGACGGCGTACGCGCCGGAGGAGAAGGACCGGGCCCAGGCTGCGCTCAACTTCTTCGTTTTCGCGACGCTCGCGGTCACGTCGCTCGCGTCGGGGGTGCTGGTGACGACGCAGGGCTGGAGCTGGCTCAACGTGGGGTCGCTGGTGCCGCTGTTGCTGGTGTCGGGGGCGCTGTCATGGCTGGGGGTGTCGCAGCGCAGGGTGGCGGCGCCTGCCGTGCCGCGGTGATGCGCCGGGGATGGTGCGCAGCGGAGCTGCACACCCTACCGGGCCCCCGTCGTGCGCACCTCAAAACCGCTGGTCCAGCCAGTCTTTCAGGCACGCGTACACCGGCTCGGCATCCTGCTCATTGAAGATCTCGTGATACAGCCCGTCGAAGCAGCGCGCCGTCACCAGCTCGCCGGGTGCCGCGGCAGCGAAAGCGCGGCTGCCGTCCGGATCGACGATGCGGTCGTCGCCCGCGTACATCAGCAGGGTCGGCACCTTCCAGTTCGCCGCGCGTCGCCGCACCGCGACGCTCTCGTCGCCGATGAACCGCGCCAGCCGCCCCGTGATGCGGTCGTGCACCAGCGGATCGCGGCGGTAGGCCTGCACCACTTGCGGATCGTGCGACAGGTAGTCGACGTCGACGCCGTTGCTCACCGCCAGGTTCGGCGCGACGCGCGGCACCAGCGCCAGCAGCAGCTTCTGCAGCGGCGTCAGCCGGGTGGCGAGCAGCGGTGAAGACAGCACCACGCCGTCCACCACCTGCGGCGTGCGACTGACGTAGCTGGCGGCGATGAGGCCGCCCATGCTGTGCCCGAGCAGCACCAGGGGCACGCCGGGGTGGCGGTTGCGCGAGCTGTCGATCAGGTCGGCGAGGTCGCCCAGCAGGCGCGACGGGTGCGGCAAGGCGCCGCGCACACCGCCGGATTCGCCGTGGCCGTACTGGTCGTAGCCGCGCACCGCGAAGCCCCAGCTGTTCAAGCGCGCCGCCACCCGGTCGTAACGGCCCGCATGCTCGCCCAGGCCATGCACCAGCAGCACCACGCCGCGCGCCGTCACGCCCTCCGGCAGGTGCCAGTCCTGCACGGCAAGGTTGTCCCCATCACTCGCGGTGAAGGTGGAAAGCGTCGATTCGGCGCCGGGCTTGCTCATCGGCGGCATCATCGCCGGGCAACCGGGGCTGTCAATGCTCCTTTCGGAAGATGACTGTAGCGCTGGGGTAAAGCCTGCCCCTCAGGGCATCTGCGCGATCACCTCGGCGACAGCCGCGGTCAGGCGCTTGGCATACGGCACGTGCAGGAACTCGTTGGGCCCGTGCGCATTGCTGCGCGGGCCGAGCACGCCGCACACCATCATCTGGGCCTGCGGGAAGCCCTTGCTCAACATGTTCATCAGCGGGATGGTCCCGCCCTGGCCGATGTAACCGACCGGGGCGCCGAAGTGCGCCATCGACGCCGAATCGAGCGCCTGCTCGAACCAGTCGGTGGTGGGCGGCGCATTCCAGCCGGAAGCACCGCCGCCGCCCTCGAAGGTCACCTTGGCCTGGTAGGGCGCGTTGTCCTCCAGCAGCGTCTTGAGCTCCTGCACCGCCTGCGCGGCGTCCACCAGCGGCGGCAGGCGCAGCGACAGCTTGAAGGCGGTGTACGGCCGCAGCACGTTGCCGGCGTCCTGCAGCGCCGGGAAGCCCTCGGCGCCGGTGACCGACAGCGTCGGCGTCCAGGTGCGATTGAGCAAGGCCTGCACCGGGTCGGTGGTGGTCGGCAAGGCGAACAGCGTCGAGCCGCCGCAGTCGGCATGGGCCCAGGGGAAGCGCTTGTAGACCTCCTCGCCCAGGATGGCCGCGGTGGCCTGGGCCTGCGCGAGCCGGTCGGGCGGCACTTCGCAATGGAAGTTCTGCGGCAGCAGGCGCCCGGTCTTGCTGTCCTCCAGCCGATCGAGCACCTGCCGCATGATCCGGAAGCTGGAGGGCACCAGCCCGGAGGCGTCGCCCGAATGCACGCCCTCGTCGAGGATCTGCACCTTCAGCGTGCCGCCGGCCATGCCGCGCAGCGACGTCGTCAGCCACAGCTGGTCGTAGTTGCCGGCGCCCGAGTCGAGGCAGATCACCAGGCTGACGTCGCCCAGCCGGGGCCGCAGCGCGTCGACATAGGGCAGCAGGTCGTAGGAGCCGGATTCCTCGCAGGTCTCGATCAGGCCGACGATGCGCGCGTGCGGCTTGTTCTGGGCCTTGAGCGCCTGGATCGCCGCGATGCTCGCGTACACCGCATAACCGTCGTCGGCGCCGCCACGGCCGAACAGCTTGCCGTCCTCGTACTTGGGCGTCCAGGGGCCCAGGTCGTTGCGCCAGCCGGTGAATTCCGGCTGCTTGTCCAGGTGGCCGTACATCAGCACGGTCTGCGCGCTTTGCGGGCGCGTCGCCGGCACCTCGAAGAAGATCACCGGCGTGCGGCCCGGCAGGCGCACCACTTCCAGCTTCAGGCCTTCGACCTTCTGCGCCTCCACCCAGGCGGCGGCGTTGCGCAGCACCGTCTCGATGTAGCCGTGCTCCTGCCATTGCGGATCGAAGCCGGGCGACTTGGCGGGGATGGTGATGTAGTCGGTGATCTGGCGGACGATGTCGCCGTCCCACTGGCGCGTCACCTGGTCCAGCGCCATGGCGCTATCGAGGACGGTGGCGGGCAGTTCGCGGTGCAGGGGTGCGTTCATGGAGGTCTCGAAGGGAGCGGCGGGATGCTCACACTGTACGCGCGGGCCCGGCGCTGGGCTAGGATGGACCCCGTTGTCCGGCATCTTCCCGTGGTCAAGTTCCTCGTCCTCGCCCTGTTCTACCGAGACCGTCCGCAGCTGGCCCAGCGCTGCGGCACGACGCTGCGCTACGACCTGCAGGCCGATGCGCGCGAAAACCCGGATGTGCCGGTGCGGAAGGGACTTTGATGGCGATGCGCAAGATCCATGTCGGCGTCGGTGGCTGGACCTTCGAGCCCTGGCGCAACAACTTCTATCCGGCGGGGCTGCCGCACAGCAAGGAGCTGCAGTACGCCAGCCGGCAGCTCACCGCGATCGAGGTCAACGGCACCTTCTACAGCACCTTCAAGCCGCCGACTTTTGCCAAGTGGCGCGACGAGACGCCCGAAGGCTTCGTGTTCTCGCTCAAGGCGCACCGCTTCACCACGCACCGGCGCGACCTGTCGACGGCAGGCGAGGGCATAGAGCGCTTCATCGGCAGCGGCCTGTCCGAACTGGGCGAGAAGCTGGGCCCGATCGTCTGGCAGTTCATGCCGACCAAGGCCTTCGTCGCCGCCGACGTCGATGCGTTCCTGAAGCTGTTGCCGCGCGAGGTGCAGGGGCTGCCGCTGCGGCATGTGCTGGATGCGCGGCACCCCAGCTTCGCCACCGAGGAATACCTGGACCTGCTGGCGCGGCACGGCGCCACGACGGTCTACACCGACTCCGACAAGTACGCCTCGATCCCGCATGCGCGCAGCGACCTGGCGTACCTGCGCCTGATGCGCAGCGATGCGGCCGTGCCCACCGGCTATGCGCCGCAGCAGGTCACGCCATGGGTGCAGGCGGCCCAAGAGTGGACCGGCCTGGGCGAGCAGCACGAGTGCTTCGTCTTCTTCATCAACGGCGCCAAGGAGCGCGCGCCGGCGGCGGCGCAGGAGTTCCTGAAGCAACTCGGTTCCTCGTAGGGTGTGCGGCTTGGCCGCGCACCTTGCGGCGTGCGGGGCTGGTGCGCGGCCAGGCCGCACACCCTACGAGGGTGGCTCGCACCAGGCGAGCGCCCCCTGGCCGGCTTCGTTCAAGCGCGCCCGCAGCGCCGGCTCCGAATCCTCGGGGACGCTGAAAGCGATCTCCACCACGGCTGCGTGGCGCACTTCGCCGAGCAGCGCGCCGGCACCCTGCAGCTCGCGCCGCACCATGCCTTCGAGCGCATACGGCACGGAACACGCGAGTTGCAGCATGCGCTGCAGCGGCAGCTTCTCGGCCTGCAGCAAGGCCTGGGCGACGGCATCCGTGTAGGCGCGCACCAGCCCGCCGGCGCCCAGCTTGACGCCGCCGAAGTAGCGCACCACCGTCGCCAGCACGCCTTCGAGCTGCTGGTGCCGCAGCACCTCCAGCATCGGCCGCCCCGCGGTCCCGCCCGGCTCGCCGTCGTCGTTGGCGGCGGACTGGCCGCCGGCGAGCAGGGCCCAACACACATGCGCGGCGCCGGGGTGTTGCGACCGCAGGCCCTCGACGATGGTGATCGCCGCTGGCCGCCCCGCCACTGGCTGGACACAGCCGAGGAAGCGGCTCTTCCTGATCGTCAGTTCACTGCGGAAGGCGCCGGCCAGCGTCAGGGCCATCGTGCGCCGGTGCCGGTAGCGCGTGGCGGCGTCATGCCGAGGGCTTGACGGCTTTCCAGCGGCGCAGCCACTCCAGGCCTTCGGAGGTTCCGCCCGGATGCGCACCGCGCGCCGGCCGGTACTCGCAGCCGACCCAGCCCTGCCAGCCGCAGGCCTGCGAGACCTCGTCGATGACGGAGAACAGGTAGGGATAGTTCAGCTCGCCCAGGTCCGGCTCGTGCCGCTGCGGCACGCCGGCGATCTGGAAGTGGCCGACGCGGCCGGTCGGCAGGTACTGGCGGATCTTCATCGCCAGGTCGCCCTCGACGATCTGGCAGTGGTACAGGTCCATCTGCACCTGCACGTTGTCGGCCCCGATCTCGCCCAGCAGCTCGTGGGCGTGGTCCTGCCGGTTGACGAAGAAGCGCGGCATGTCGCGCATGTTGATCGGCTCCACCAGCAGCTTCACCCCGGCGGGCGCCGCCGCCTTGGCGGCCCAGCGCATGTTGGCCAGGTAGGTGTCACGCAAGGCCGCGCGTTCCTGCCCGGCCGGCATCAAGCCCGCCATCACATGGATGCGCGGGCACGACAGCGCCTCGGCATAGCGCAGCGCGCGCAGCACGCCATCGCGAAAGTCCTGCTCCCGGCCCGGCACGCAGGCCAGCCCGCGCTCGCCGCCGTCCCAGTCGCCCGGGAAGCTGTTGAACAGCACCTGCTGCAGGCCGTTGGCGCGCAGCCGCGCCACCAGCTCCGCCGGCTCGTACTCGTAGGGAAAGAGGAACTCGACGCCGTCGAAACCATCGCGGGCGGCGGCTTCGAAGCGGTCCAGGAAAGGGTGCTCCGGATAGAGCATCGACAGGTTGGCGGCAAAACGCGGCATCGGGTCCTCAGCGCAAGGCCAGGCGCACCGCCTGCGGGTTCTCGGCGATGTAGCCGCGGATCACGGCGTCGAAATCCGGGTCGGCCTGCAGGCCCAGCCCGCGCGCGCGGTCGAAAGCGATGTTGCCGGGCCAGCTGCGCACCAGGCGATCGATGGCCGGGTCGGGGGTCCAGTCCAGCAGCGCGGTGGCGGCCGGCCCGGCCACGCGTTCCAGCGCGGCCGCCATTTCGCCGACCGTCGCCTGCAGCGAAGGCAGGTTGATCGCGGTGGTCGGACCCCACTCGGCATCGCTCGCCTGGGCGGCGCGAACGAAGCCGGCAACCGTGCTGGAGGGCGAAGCCAGGGCGACGACGGTGTCCGGCCCGACCGGCACGCGGGCGCGTTCGCCAGCCAGCGGCTCGCGGATCATGCCGCTGAAGAAGCCCGAAGCAGCGCCGTTCGGTCGCCCTGGCCGCACGCTCACCGTCATCGGCCGCACGCTGCGGCCGATGACGAAGCCCTTGCGGCTGTAGTCGGCCACCAGCTGTTCGCTGATGAATTTCTGGATGCCGTAACTGCCTTGCGGCGTCGGCAGGCTGAAGTCGCCGACCCGTCCCATCGGCGGCTGGCCGGGCTGCTGCCCGAACACCGCGAGCGAGCTGGCCAGCACGAACACCGGCTGCGTGCCGAGGCCGCGACAGGCATCCAGCAGTGCCCGCGTGGTGTCGAGGTTGCTGCGCATGCCCAGGTCGAAATCGCTCTCGCACTCGGCGCTCACGGCAGCGGCGAGGTGGAAGACGGCGTTGACGCCGGCGCCCGGCAGCTCGCCCCGGCCCAGCAGCTCGAGCAGGTCGCCGCGGACGAAGCGCACGCGCGCATCCGCCAGCAGGTCGGCCGGCGCGTCGCCGCGATCAGCGAGGACGATTTGCTCGATGCGGCGTGCGGCAGCGCCGCGCAGCGCCAGCGTGTCGCCGGCCAGCAGGGTGCGCGCGAGGCGGGCGCCGAGGAAGCCGGCGCCGCCCGTGATCAGGATGTTCATGCGGCCAGCATAGCCTCAACCCATGCCGGCCAGCCGCAGCACCATCCCTAATAGCGCGCAGCCGGCGATCACCGGAATCACGCCCATCTTGAAGCGGAACAGCGCCACCGCAGCCACGGCCGCGATCCCGAGCGCGACCAGGTCCAGCGGCCAGCCCGGGGTCGGATGGTGACGCGCGATATGGTCCAGGAAGAACAGCGCCAGGCTGGCGATCACCCCGACCACTGCCGCGGTGATGGCCGTCAGCGGCGCGGTGAAGCCCAGCTTGCCGTGCGTGGCTTCCACCACCGGCCCGCCCGCCAGGATGAACAGGAAGGACGGCAGGAAGGTGAACCAGGTCACCACGCAGGCCGCCAGCGCAGCCCCGGCGAACAGCGCATCCGGACCCAGCACCTGGCGCGCCCAACCGCCGACGAAACCGACGAAGGCCACCACCATGATCAGCGGCCCGGGCGTCGTTTCGCCCAGCGCCAGGCCGTCGATCATCTGTGGCCCGGTCAGCCACTGGAACTGTTCGACCGCGCCCTGGTACACATAGGGCAGCACCGCGTAAGCGCCGCCGAAGGTGAGCAGCGCCGCCTTGGTGAAGAACCATGCCATCTGCGCCAGCGTGCTGTCCCAGCCTTGCGCGGCGACCAGCAGCGCCATCGGCAGCAGCCACAGCGCGGCGCCTACCAGCAGCACCTTCGCCAGCCGCGATTTGCGGAACAAGGCATGCGCTGGCGTCGGCGTGTCGTCGTCGATCAACGCCGGGCCGTAGCTCTGGTCGGCCTTGCCATGGCCGCCGCCGGCCGCGAACTGCGCCGGCGCGACACGCGCACCAAGCGCGCCTATGGCCGCGGCGACGGCGACGATCCACGGAAAGGGCACGTGCAGCCAGGCAATCGCGAGAAAGCTGCCGATGGTGATCGCCCACAGGATCGGCACCTTGGCCGGGTGCTTGAGCGTGCGGCTGCCGATGCGCCATACCGCGTGCAGGACGATGGCGGCGACGGCCGGCTTGATGCCGTAGAACAATCCGGCCACCCAGCCGATGTTGCCGAAGACGATGTAGATCCAGCTCAGGCCGACCAGGATCAGCAGCGAGGGCAGCACGAACAGCCCGCCGGCCACCACGCCGCCCCAGGTGCGGTGCATCAGCCAGCCGATGTAGGTGGCCAGCTGCTGCGCCTCCGGACCGGGAAGCAGCATGCAGTAGTTCAGGGCATGCAGGAAGCGGCGCTCGGAGATCCAGCGCTTTTGCTCCACCAGCTCGCGGTGCATCACGGCGATCTGGCCCGCCGGGCCACCGAAGCTGATGAAGCCGAGCTTGAACCAGAAGCGCAGCGCCTCGCCGAAGGGCACCGCGCTCAACGCGCCGGCTCCGCCAGCGCTTTCCAGCCATGGCTTTCGCCCCGGGCTTCACGGCACCAGGCGTAGAGCGCGTCGTAGACCGGCAGCGCCGCCCGCAGCATGGCGTGGTCATCGTCCGGATGCATTTGCGACAGGCCGAGCGAGACGGCGAGCAGGCCTGCCGACTGCGGCGTCAGCGAGAGCCGGTCGGTGTCGGCGCCGCGCACGATGCTTGCCAGCTGCTGCAACGCGGGGTCCTTCAGCTCGAAGGCAGCCAACAAGGCATCGAAGCTGCACTGCTCGCCTTCATGCGAGATCGGCGCGCCTTCGATGTCGAAGGCCACCGCTTCCAGCTTGCGCGCTTGCGCGAAGACCTGCTCGGTCGGCACATAGAAGAACTGGGCGCCGGGATCGATGAAGCGCAGGATCAACCACGGGCAGGCGACGCGGTCGATCTTCGGCCGCGCCCGCGTGATCCAGCGCGAGGCGCCCTCGCCGGTCACGCCCAGGTCGGCCCGCTTGCGCATGCGCAGTGGCCGCACGGCGCGCCATGCGGCGATGTCTTCTTCGCTGTCGCTGCCGGCTTCGCCACCGGCCATGCCGCCTTGCAGGTAGCGGGCGTTCCAGCCGGCCTGGCGCAAGGTCTGCGCCGCCTCCTGCCCGACCTCGTGGCCGTAGTGGCAGTACACGACGACATCGCGCGCAGGACCGCTCGCCGCCAGCCTGGCCACGTCCTCGGGTGCGCAGTGGCTGGCGCCGGCGAGCAGGTGCGGGCTGGCGGAGAACACCGGCGTGCGACGCACGTCGAGCAGCAAGGGGGCGCCGGGGCGGCCGATGCGCTGGTTCAGTTCACGGGGGGAAATGCAAGGCAAGGCGGTGTCCATGGTTCACTCCATAAGAGTTTGCCAGCACTTGGACGGGACACCGTCTATCCGCAAGGAATCGGGAGGC
This sequence comes from Ramlibacter sp., assembly GCA_028292105.1. GTDB lineage: Bacteria > Pseudomonadota > Gammaproteobacteria > Burkholderiales > Burkholderiaceae_C > Ramlibacter. The sequence goes on along the minus strand of JAQGMY010000005.1, from coordinate 8,376 downwards.
TGTGTTCCCGATGGCCACATCCTAACGCGTCATGCGCCTGGGTAGAAAGCGTCGGCGAAGAAACGCTCCTGCGGCAGGCCGCGTCCATCGACCAGCGCGCGCCTTGCCGACTCCACCATCGCCTCGGAGCCGCAGGCGTACACCTGAGCCTGCGCCAGGTCGGCGAAGTCCTGCATCACCGCCTGCTGCACGTACCCCTGCCGCCCGCTCCAGCCCGCCGGGGCCGGCCCCGACAGCACCGGCGTGAAGCGCACGCCCGCTGTTTCGCCGGCCCACTTGGCGGCGCGCTCCAGCCGGTACAGGTCGGCCACCGCGCGCGCACCCCAGTAGACGTGGAAGCCCTCGCGGCCGGCCCGACCCGACCGGATCGCGTCTTCCACCATGCTCTGGACAGGCGCGAAGCCGGTGCCCGTGGCCAGCAGGATGACCGGGCCGCTGCCCTCGTCGCGCAGGAAGAAACCACCAAGCGGCGCTTCGACCTGCAACATGCCGGTCGGCGGCGCGGCGGCGAACACGCGGTCCGAGAACCGGCCGCCAGGATAGTGGCGGACATGCAGTTCCACATCGACGATGCCGCCGGCCTGCGGTGGCGAGGCGATCGAGTAGCTGCGCCGCTCGCCGCCTGGCAGCAGCACGTCGAGGTACTGGCCGGCCAGGAAGTTCAGCTTGCGGTTCATCGGCAACCGCAGGCGCAGCACGGCGACGCCGGGCGCCGGCTTTTCCACCGCACCCATGCGCGCGGGAAAGATTTCCGGCTGGAACTTCAGCTCGCTCGCGCCGGGCACCTCCAGCACGCAATCGGAGCGCGGCACCGCGCGGCACAACAGCAGCACCTCGCCGGGCGCTGCTTCCGCGCCCGCGCCGGCGCCCGTGTCCTCGGCATCGGCGAGCGGCCCGTGCAGCCGCCCCGAAACCAGCGTGCCCTTGCAGGTGCGGCACAGGCCGCTGCGGCAGGTGTGGGGGATGGAAACGCCGCCGCGCACGGCCGCATCCAGCACGGTGGCGCCCGCCGGCACCGCCAGCACGCGACCGCTCGGCTCCAGCCGCACCGCGAAGCTGGCTGGAGCGCCCGCCTCCATCAGGCCGCGGCCGGCAGCGAAGTGGTGAACACGTCGCCGAAGTCGAAGATGTCGCTGTGCTGGTAGCCCGCTTCGTAGAACTGGATCTCCCACCAGTTGTGGTCCAGGTCTTCGATGTAGAAGGAATAGACCCCGTGCTGGTCGACCGGTTCGGTGATCTTGCGGATGCCGTACTGGTCCTGGTGCGCCAGCGCAAGCTGCCGCGCCTGGTCGACCTCGTCGCGCGAGCGCACGTCCAGGCCCCAGTGGTTCAGGTACTGCAGCGGATGCACCTGGTCGCCCACCGCGACGCAGATCACGTGGAATTTGAGGCCGCAGCGCACCGCCATCGAACGCTGCCCGTGCTGCACGACTTCCAGCCCGAGGAATTCCTCGTAGAAGCGGCGCGACGCCCGCAGGTCGTGGCACTCGAGCGTGCCGTGCGACATCACGTAGGGTTTCAGGACGGAGGACCTGGGCGGCGGATCGGCGAATGCGTCCTCCACCATTTCTCGTATGACGCTCATGCCGGGCTTTCGGTTTCCACGATGTCGTTCACCAGCTCGCCGAGCTGCTCGATCTCCACGGTCACGCAGTCGCCCGGCGCCAGGAACTCGTTGCGGCCCGATCCCACGCCGGCCGGGGTACCGGTCAGGATGATGTCGCCCGGCAGCAGCGTCGTGCGGCGCGACAGGTGCGCGATCTGCTGCGCCACCGAGAAGATCATCTCCGAGGTGCTGGAGTCCTGCTTGGAGACGCCGTTCACCGCCAGCCGGATCCAGAGCTTCTGGGGATCGATGCCGTCGGCCGGTGTCAGCCAGGGGCCGAGCGGGCAGGAGCCGTCGAAGCCCTTGTGCGCCAGCCAGTCGAAGTGGAAGGGGTTGTCCGCCGGCCGTGCCTTGCGCCGCGAGAGGTCGCGTGCCGACAGGTCGTTGGCCACGGTGTAGCAGGCGACGAAGGACAGCGCGTCGGCGACCGGCACCCGGTGCGCCTTGCGGCCGATCACCACCGCCAGCTCCGCTTCCCAGTCCAGTTGACGGCAGCCCTCAGGCCGCACGACCGGCCCGGGGCCGCTGATGCAGGCGCGGGTCGGCTTGATGAAGTGCCAGGGCTCGCGATCGTCCTCGTTCGGCGCCATCCCGCGGATGCGCGCCATCTCGGCGATGGGGTCGCGGTAGTTGGCGCCGGCGCAATACAGCGTGCCGGTCAGCGGGACGGGTGCGTGCAACTTGACCTGGCGCAGCGTGGCGGCCGGCTGGGCAGCGTCAGAACGGGCCAGCGCCTGCAGGCGCGGCAAGATCGCGCTCCAGTCGGCGAACACGTCGTCGAGGGACGCCGGCAGCCCTGCGGACTGCAGGTCGAAGATGCGCTCGCCCAGCAGCAGCCCGGCACGCGGGGCCAGCCCGGGCAGGGCGAAGCGGACAAGCCGGAACGGCGGTGTGGACTGGGTCATGGACTGCGGGATCGCTTATTGGCCGCTCAGGCCGGCCGCGGCAACGCGTTCGCGCCAGACGCGCACCTCGCGCTGCATCAGCTCGCGCGTCTGCGCCGAGCCGAGCGTGTAGATCTCGACGCCGGTGGCCTCCACCTGTTGCCGGATCTCGGGGACGTCCTGGGCCTGCTGGAAGGCCTCGGCGAGGCGGGCGACGTCGGCGGCCGGTGTGCCCTTGGGCGCCGCCAGCCCGACCCACGACATGATGCTGAAGCCGGGGTGCCCGGACTCCGCCACCGTGGGCGCGGAGGGCGCCAGCTTCCAGCGGGTCTCGCTGGTCACCGCCAGCGCCCGCAGCTCGCCGGTGCGCAGCCGCGCCAGCACGGTGGGCGCGGTGAGCACCACGAAGTCGACCTGGCCGCCGATGGCGTCGACCATCGACGGCATCTCGCCCTTGTACGGGATGTGCAGGAACTTGACCTTGGCGGCGTTGCCGACCATCTCGCCCACCAGGTGCGGGGTGGTGCCGAGGCCGGCCGATGCGAAGGTGATCTTGCCCGGATTGGCGCGCGCGGCCTTCAGCAGGTCGGAGAAAGTGGCGTAGGGCGAATTGCGCGGCACCGCGAGCACCAGCGGGTAGCGGGTGAAGGTGCCGACCCATTCGAAGTCATCCACCGCGTCGTAACGCAGGTTCTTGCTCATGGCCGGCAGGATGGCGTTGGCGGAGGAGGCGATCAGCAGGGTGCCGAGATCGGGCTGCGCGCGCGCGACGCTCTCCGCGGCCACCGCCCCACCGGCGCCGACTCGCGACTCCACGATGATGGTGCGGTGCAGGCGCCGCGCCGCCTCCTGCCCCAGCAGCCGCCCGACCAGGTCGATGTTGCCGCCTGGCGGGTACCCGACGATGAGCTTGGTGGTGGGGCCGCTGGTCTGGGCGCCAGCGGCACCGACGACACACAGCAGGACGGCCAGGACTGTTGCGCCCAGCGTGCGACGGACCATACTCATTTACGCGCCTTTCTACCAACTACTTCTGTCTCCGCGCGGAGCATAGGGGCGGCACCGCAGCCGGCCGCAGGGCGTTTTCCCTAGGAAATCGTGTGGGCGTCAGCCTCGCTCGAACTTGAAGACGGCCGTGCTGGCGGTGAGATTGGGCAGCAAGCGGCGCTCGCGCCCGTCCTGCAGGCCGAACGAATCCAGCACCGTCAGCCGGTTCTTGGTCGCCAGCACCTCGAAGTCCTTGAAGGTGCCGACGCGGATGTTGGGCGTGTCGTACCACTGGTAAGGCAGGCGCTTGGTCACCGGCATGCGGCCGCGCATCACGGCAAGGCGGTTCGGCCAGTGGGCGAAGTTGGGGAAGGCGACGATGCCCAGCTTGCCGACCCGCGCGGTCTCGCGCAGCATGGTCTCGGCATTGCGCAGGTGCTGCAGCGTGTCGATCTGCAGCACGACGTCGAAGGTGCCGTCGTCGAACAGGGACAGGCCCTGGTCGAGGTTCAACTGGATCACGTTGACGCCGCGCCTGGCGCAAGCCAGCACGTTCTCGTCGGCGATCTCGATGCCGTAGCCGCTGCAGCCGCGCTCGCGCTGCAGGTGGTCCAGCAAGGCGCCGTCACCGCACCCGAGGTCCAGCACGCGCGATCCGGGCGGCACCAGCCGGGCGATCGAATGCAAGGTGGCCTTGTCGGTCACAGCACCGCTCCCGAGGGCAGGTCGCGCACGGCGGCGGGTGGCTCGACCTTCTCGGCCGCGATGCGGTCGAAGTAGGAACGCACCAGGCCGAGGTAGCGGTGGTCTTCCAGCAGGAAGGCGTCGTGGCCGTGCGGCGCGTCGATCTCGGCGTAGCTGACGTCGCGACGGTTATCGAGCAGGGCCTTCACGAGCTCGCGGCTGCGCGCCGGCGAGAAGCGCCAGTCGGTGGTGAAGCTCACCAGCAGGAAGCGGGCGGTGGCCACCGACAGCGCCTTGGCCAGGTTGCCGTTGTAGCGCTTGGCCGGATCGAAGTAGTCCAGGGCGCGCGTGATCAGCAGGTAGGTGTTGGCGTCGAAGTACTCGCTGAACTTGTCGCCCTGGTAGCGCAGGTAGCTTTCGATCTGGAACTCGATGTCCTGCGTGGTGTAGCGCAGGTCGATCCCTTCGCGCAGCTGCCGCCCGAACTTCTCGTTCATCACGTCGTCCGACAGGTACGTGATGTGCCCGATCATGCGGGCGATGCGCAGCCCGCGCTTGGGGATCACGCCGTGCTCGTAGAAGTGGCCGCCGTGGAAGTCCGGGTCGGTGACGATCGCGCGGCGTGCCACCTCGTTGAAGGCGATGTTCTCGGCGTTGAGGTTGGGCGCGCTCGCCACCACGACGGCGTTGCGCACGCGCTGCGGGTACCGCAGCGTCCACGACAGCGCCTGCATGCCACCCAGGCTGCCGCCCATCACGGCCGCGAGCTGCTGCACGCCGAGGCCATCGAGCAGCCGCGCTTGCGCATCGACCCAGTCTTCCACCGTCACCACCGGGAAGTCGGCGCCGTAGACGCGGCCGGTGTCGGGGTTGACGTGCATCGGCCCGGTGGAGCCGAAGCAGGAGCCCAGGTTGTTGACGCCGATGACGAAGAAGCGGTCCGTGTCGACCGACTTGCCAGGGCCGATCATCGTGTCCCACCAGCCTTCGGACTTGTCCTGTCCGGCGTAGACACCCGCCACGTGGTGCGAGGCGTTCAAGGCGTGGCAGATCAGCACGGCGTTGCTGCGGTCGGCATTGAGGGTGCCGTAGGTCTCGTAGGCCAGCGAGTAGCCGCGGATCGACGCACCGCTTTGCAGCGCGAGCGGCGCGTCGAACTGCATGGAGCGAGGCGTGGCGATGAAGGTCGACATGGAATGAAAAAACCCGGCCCCGCTGAAGCGGGCCGGGTCCGGCCTGTCTTTAGCGGCATTTATTGAGCGCCCGCAATCGAGGCAAATCGGCGCTGGAGGAAGTATATATCTCGGCGCCGTCATGCCCGCGCAGGCGGATCCAGGGCGTTGGGGCTCGCCGCGCGCGGCGAGTCGAATGCGGGAGCTCTGGATTCCCGCCTGCGCGGGAATGACGGGTGGTCACCTGCGCGGGAATGACGCGTCGTCGCCTGTGCCGCAATGACGCGTCGTCGCCTGCGCGGGAATGACGCGTCGTCGCCTGCCCGGGAATGACGCGTAGGGTGTGCGGCTCCGCCGCGCACCTCCCCCCGGCTCACCGCGGCCAGAGCGCCAGCACCCCGAGCACCAGGAACACCACCGCCCCTATCGTGTGAACCAGCTTGATCGGCACGCGCCGCGTGATGCGCTCGCCGAACCAGACCACCGGCGCGTTGGCCAGCATCATGCCCAGCGTCGTGCCGGCGACCACCGCGGCCCAGGCGTCGAAGCGGGCGGCCAGCATGATGGTGGCGATCTGGGTCTTGTCGCCCATCTCCGCCAGGAAGAAGGCGATGACGGTGGTGACGAACACGCCGTACTTCGGCTTGGTGTTCGCCTCGTCTTCATCGAGCTTGTCCGGGATCAGCATCCAGACGGCCATGGCGATGAAGGAACCGCCGAGCAGCCAGCGCAGGTGCTCCGGGCCGAGCGCCGCCGTCACCCAGCTGCCGATGGCACCGGCGAGTCCGTGGTTGACCAGGGTGGCGATGAAGATGCCCAGCACGATGGGCCAGGGCTTGCGGAACCGGGCGGCGAGGACCAGCGCGAGCAGCTGGGTCTTGTCGCCCATTTCAGCGAGGGCGACGATGCCGGTGGAGACGAGAAAGGCTTCCATGGGGACTCCGGCCGGAAGGTGGACGCAATGACTGCGCCGCATCCCCGGCCTGGACGGATGCTGCACAGTCAAAGGTCTCGCCAAGTCGAAGCTACCGTTTGCGCCATGGGCCGCAAAGCCCAAGTCTGTTGACGCAAACCCCTTTCGCGTTTGAAGGGAGGCTACTCCCCAATGACCGCGCGATTCTAATGCCCAGGCCGACGCACGTTTTTGGGCGCGCTTTTTGCTTACTTTTGGTGCGGCCACCGAACTCCCGGTGGAAACGCACCATCAACAAGCATTTCTCCAAAAGAGGCAAGCAATGGAAGCACTCAAACAGGGCTCCGACGTCCTGTTCATCCTGCTGGGCGCGATCCTGGTGCTGGCGATGCACTCGGGCTTCGCGTTCCTGGAACTCGGCACGGTGCGCAAGAAGAACCAGGTGAACGCCCTGGTCAAGATCCTGGTCGATTTTTCGGTCTCGACCGTCGCCTACTTCCTGGTCGGCTACAGCGTGGCCTACGGCACCAGCTTCCTGGTCGGCGCCGACCAGCTGGTCGCCAGGAACGGCTATGAACTCGTCAGGTTCTTCTTCCTGCTGACCTTCGCCGGCGCCATTCCGGCCATCATTTCGGGTGGCATCGCCGAGCGGGCGCGCTTCTATCCGCAGCTGGTCGCCACCGCCGTCATCGTCGGCCTCGTCTATCCCCTCTTCGAAGGCGTGGTCTGGAACCAGCGCTTCGGCATCCAGGGCTGGATCCAGGCCCTCACCGGCCAGCAATTCCATGATTTCGCCGGCTCGATCGTGGTTCATGCGGTGGGTGGGTGGCTGGCCCTGCCCGCGGTCCTGCTGCTGGGCGCGCGCAGCAATCGTTACCGCAAGGACGGCGCGATCTCGGCCCACCCGCCCTCCAACATCCCCTTCCTGGCGTTGGGTGCGTGGGTGCTCACGGTCGGCTGGTTCGGCTTCAACGTGATGTCCGCGCAAACCATCGACAAGGTCTCCGGCCTGGTGGCCGTGAACTCGCTCATGGCCATGGTTGGCGGCACGCTGGTTGCCCTGGCGCTGGGGCGCAACGATCCGGGCTTCGTCCACAACGGGCCGCTCGCCGGCCTGGTGGCGGTCTGCGCCGGCTCCGACCTGATGCATCCGCTGGGCGCGCTGGCCGTCGGCGGCGGCGCCGGGGCCATCTTCGTCGTGATGTTCACGCTGACCCAGAACCGCTGGAAGATCGACGACGTGCTGGGCGTCTGGCCACTGCACGGCCTGTGCGGCCTGTGGGGCGGCATCGCGGCCGGCATCTTCGGCAGCAAGGCACTGGGCGGCCTTGGCGGCGTCAGCCTGGCCGCGCAGTTGATCGGCAGCCTGCTGGGCGTCGCATGGGCGTTGGCCTGCAGCTACGTGCTGTACGGGATCCTGAAGGCCGTGATGGGCCTGCGCCTGAGCGCGGAGGACGAGTACCAGGGTGCCGACCTGGCGATCCACCGGATCGGCTCCACCCCGGAACGCGAGGTCAACTGGTAGGCGCGAAGGGCGCAATGCCGCCCGGACGCCGGGCCAGCAAGCCCGTTCCCTGTGTGGGAATCACACATGAGGCGCAGCGAAATGGACTGCCGTGCTTGCCCGCGCTGCGACTACGGGCATAATGACGGCCGTGGATTAAATAGGTCCACGGGTTTGCGGTGTTTGTCGGTCTCGCGTGGTTGTTGATTGCGTTTGCGGACTCCATCGCTATTAGTGCGTTTTTTCTCAGGAGTCCCAGAATGGGCAACAAGCTTTACGTGGGGAACCTTCCCTACTCTTACCGCGACAGCGACATGGAACAGGCGTTCGCGCAGTACGGCACCGTGACCAGCGCCAAGGTCATGATGGAACGTGACACCGGCCGCTCCAAGGGCTTCGGTTTCGTTGAAATGGGCAGCCCGGCCGAAGCGCAAGCCGCGATCGCCGGCATGAACGGCCAGCAAATCGGTGGCCGTGGCCTCGTGGTCAACGAAGCCCGTCCGATGGAACCGCGTACCGGCGGTGGTGGCGGCGGCTTCGGCGGCGGCGGCGGTGGTGGCCGTACCGGCGGTGGCGGCGGCGGCTTCGGCGGCGGCGGCGGCGGTGGTGGTTACGGCGGCGGCGGT
>JAQGMY010000484.1 GCA_028292105.1 Ramlibacter sp. | reverse complement strand
GGAGCTCTCGCTCGGCTGCCACTACCGCATCGCCGCGCCCGGCGCCAACATCGCGTTGCCGGAAGTGAAGCTGGGCCTGATTCCCGGCGCCGGCGGCACCATGCGCCTGCCGCGCGTTCTGGGTGTCGAAACGGCGCTGAACATGATCGTGTCCGGCGAGCCGGTCAAGAGCGAGTTGCTGGCGCAGCAGCCGGGCCAGAAGCTGTTCGACAAGATGGCCGCGTCCGCGGAGTCGCTGATGGACGAGGCGCTGGCGTATGCGCGCAGCGTGGCCGACACGCGGCCGCTGCCGCGCGTGCGCGACCTGCCCAGCAAGCACCCGATGGGCGATGCGTACTTCCAGTTCGCGCGCAACATGGTCAAGGGGATGGCCCGCAACTTCCCGGCGCCGGTCAAGTGCGTCGACGTGGTGGAAGCCTCCACCAAGAAGAAGTTCGACGACGGCATGGTGCTCGAGCGCGAGGTCTTCATGGGCCTCATGCTCACGCCGGAGAGCCGCGCCCTGCGCCACATCTTCATGGCCGAGCGTGCCGCCTCGAAGATCCCGGACGTGCCCGAGGACACGCCCAAGCGCACCATCGCCAAGGTGGCTGTCATCGGCGCCGGCACCATGGGCGGCGGCATCTCGATGAACTTCCTGAACGCCGGCATCCCGGTGACCATCCTGGAGATGAAGCAGGAAGCGCTGGACCGCGGCATCGCCACCATCCGCAAGAACTACGAAGGCCAGGTCAAGAAGGGCAAGCTCAAGCAGGACAAGTACGACCAGCGCATGGCGCTGCTGTCCACCACGCTGGACTACAACGACCTGAAGGACTGCGACCTGGTGATCGAGGCGGTGTTCGAGGAGATGGGCGTCTAGCAGAAGGTGTTCGAGAAGCTCGACGAGGTGATGAAGAAGGGCGCGATCCTCGCCTCCAACACCTCCACGCTCGACGTCGACAAGATCGCGGCCTTCACCAAGCGTCCGGAGGACGTGGTCGGCCTGCATTTCTTCAGCCCGGCCAACGTGATGAAGCTGCTCGAAGTGGTCCGCGGCAAGAAGACCGGCAAGGACGTCATGGCCACCGTGATGGCGCTGGGCAAGAAGATCAAGAAGACGGCCGTGGTCTCCGGCGTCACCGACGGCTTCATCGGCAACCGCATGATCGAGCAGTACAGCCGCCAGGCCGGCTTCCTGCTGGACGAAGGCGCCACGCCGCAGCAGGTGGACCGCGCCATGGAGAAGTTCGGCATGGCCATGGGCCCGTTCCGCATGGGTGACCTGGCCGGCAACGACATCGGCTGGGCGATCCGCAAGCGCCGGGCGCAGGAGCGGCCGAACATGCTGTACAGCCGCACCGCGGACAAGCTTTGCGAGCTGGGCCGCTTCGGCCAGAAGACCGGCGCCGGCTGGTACGACTACCAGGAGGGCAAGCGCGACGCGATCCCGTCCAAGCTGGTCGAAGACATGATCGTGCAGCATCGCCAGTCGCTCGGCATCACGCCGCGCAAGATCGCCGACGAGGAAATCGTGCAGCGGCTGGTGTTCGCGCTGGTGAACGAAGGCGCGCGCATCCTGGAGGAGGGCATTGCCGCCCGCGCCAGCGACATCGACATGGTCTACATCACCGGCTACGGCTTCCCCATGCACCGTGGCGGCCCGATGCTGTACGCGGACCAGGTCGGCCTGTTCAACGTGGTCCAGGCGATGAAGCGCTTTGCCGCCAATCCGCTCGACGATGCCAAGTTCTGGGAGCCGGCGCCGCTGCTGCTGAAGCTGGCCAGCGAAGGCAAGAACTTCAATTGACCGCCGCAGGCGCGGATCGAGCTTCCGAAGCCCTCCCGCGCAGGCGGGGATCCATGCATCTTCCATGATCAGACGCGTTTTCCTCGTTCTTGTCGGCTGCCTGCTGCTGCTCGCAGCCGCGGTGGCCATCAACACCTGGCGCCACGGCTCCCGGCAGCTGCACGTCGCGGCGGCGCCGCCGCTGGCGATGGACACCGCCGGCGTCGCGGACAAGCTGGCGGGCGCCATCCGCTTTCGGACCGTGAGCAGTGCGGACGACCCGAAGCTGAACGCCGACGAGTTCCGCAAGCTGCACGCTTTCCTGGAGCAGCGCTTCCCGCTGGTGCACGCGAGACTCAAGCGCGAATTCGTCGGCGACCTGAGCCTGCTCTTCACCTGGCAGGGCAGCGATCCCGCCGCCAAGCCGATCGCCCTGATGGCCCACCACGACGTGGCGCCGATCGCCCCGGGCACGGAAGCACGCTGGCAGGTGCCGCCGTTCGATGGCGTGGTGAAAGACGGCTACGTCTGGGGCCGCGGCGCCTGGGACGACAAGGGCAACCTGGTCGCGCAACTCGAGGCCGTGGAGATGCTGCTGGCCGCCGGCTTCCAGCCGCGGCAGACGGTCTACATCGTGTCCGGCGCGGACGAAGAAGTCTCCGGCCAACGCGGTGCCGCGGCCATCGTCAAGCTGCTGCAGGAGCGCAAGGTGCGGCTGGACTTCGTCATCGACGAGGGGCTGGTGCTCACCGAAGGCGTGATCCCTGGTCTCACCGCGCCGGCCGCATTGATCGGCGTGGCGGAAAAGGGCTACGTCACGGTGCAGCTGAAGGTGACCACGGCTCCCGGCCACGCCTCGATGCCGCCGCCGCCGGGCACCACCGCGATCGTCAAGATCAGCGCGGCGCTGAAAAGGCTGGACGACGAACAGTTCCCCGGTGAGCTCAAGGGCGTGGCGCGCGAGCTGTTCGACACACTGGCTCCGGAAATGCGCGGCTTGCAGCGCGTGGCCCTGAGCAACCTGTGGCTGTTCGGCCCCATCGTGGAGAAGCAACTGGCCAAGGCGCCCAGCACCAACGCCATGCTGCGCACGACGACGGCGCTCACGATCGTGAATGCCGGCAACAAGCACAACGTGATCCCCGGCGTGGCCGAGGCCGTCCTGGACTTCCGCATCCTTCCGGGCGACACCCGGCAGACGGTGCTGCAGCACGTGCGCGACAAGGTCGGGCCGGAAGTCGAAGTCAGCATCATCGGCCGCAGCACCGACCCGACCCCGATCACGTCCACCGACACCGCGTCCTATCGGGCGATGGAGCGCACGCTGCGCTCGCTGTTCCCGGACACGCTGGTGGCGCCGGCGTTGTACGTGGCCGCTTCGGACTCCCAGCATTTCGTGCCGATCGCCGACAGCATCTACCGCTTCTCCCCGGTCCGGGCCAAGCCCGAGGACCTGCCGCGCCTGCACGGCACCAACGAACGCATCTCGGTCGCCAACCTCGGCGAGCTGGTCCGCTTCTATCATCAACTGCTGCGCAACCTCAACGTGCCGGCGCCCTGAAGATCTCCCCCAGAAAGGCAAGCCCATCATGACCAACGCCGTCATCGTCTCCACCGCCCGCACCCCGCTCGCCAAGAGCTGGAAGGGCGCGTTCAACATGACCCACGGCGCCACGCTCGGCGGCCATGCGGTCAAGCACGCGGTGCAGCGCGCCGGCATCGATCCCGGCGCCATCGAGGACGTGCTGATGGGTTGCGCCAATCCGGAAGGCGCCACCGGCGCCAACATCGCGCGCCAGATCGCGCTGATGGCCGACTTGCCGATCACGGTGTCGGGCGCCACGGTCAACCGCTTCTGCTCGTCCGGCCTGCAGACCATCGCCATGGCGGCGCAGCGCGTGATCGCCGGCGAAGGCGATGTCTATGTCGCCGGCGGCGTCGAGAGCATCTCGTGCGTGCAGCAGGAGATGAACCAGCACATGCTGCGCGACCTGGCGCTGGAGAAGAAGAAGCCGGAGATCTACTGGTCGATGCTGCAGACGGCGGAGCAGGTCGCCAAGCGCTACGAGATCGGCCGCGACAAGATGGACGAATACGGCGCCCGCAGCCAGCAGCGCGCCTGCGCCGCGCAGGCCGCCGGCAAGTTCGACGAGGAGATGGCACCCATGACGGTCAAGGCCGGCATCGCCGATCCGGTGATGGGCCTGGTCACCCGCGACGTGACCATCAGCAAGGACGAGGGCCTGCGCGAAGGCACCACCAAGGAAGGCATCAGCGGCATCAAGCCGGCGCTGCCCGGCGGGGTGATCACCGCCGGCAATGCCAGCCAGTTCTCCGATGGCGCCGGCGCTTGCGTGGTGGTCAGCGAGGAATACGCGAGCCGCAACAACTTGAAGCCGATCGGACGCTTCCTCGGCTTCGCGGTGGCCGGTTGCGAGCCCGACGAGATGGGCATCGGCCCGGTGTTCGCGGTGCCCAAGGTCCTCAAGCGCCTGGGCCTGACGGTGCAGGACATCGACCTGTGGGAGCTGAACGAGGCCTTCGCGGTGCAGGTGATGTACTGCCGTGACAAGCTGGGCATCCCGGACGACCGGCTGAACGTCAACGGCGGCGCCATCGCCGTGGGCCACCCCTACGGCGTCTCCGGCCAGCGCCTGACCGGCCACGCCCTCATCGAAGGCAAGCGCCGCGGCGCCAAGCGCGTCCTGGTGACGATGTGCATCGGCGGCGGCATGGGGGCCGCGGGCGTCTTCGAAGTTCTTTGAGGGCAGGGGGGCATGTCTTCCCTTCGCTCCACCCTCGACTTCCTCCTCTACGACTGGCTGCAGGCCGAACGCTTGAACGAGCGCTCGCGCTTTGCCGACCATTCGCGAGAGACCTTCGATGCCGTGCTGGACACCTGTGAACGCATCGCGCGGGAAAAGTACGCGCCCTTCAACCGGCTGGTCGACACCGAGGAGCCGCGCTTCGACGGCGAGAAGGTGATCCTGCCGCAGGCGACCCACGACGCGCACCGGGCCTACGTGGAGTCCGGCATGGTCAGCGCCGCGCAGGACTACGACGAGGGCGGCATGCAGCTGCCCTACACGATCGAGGCAGCGGCCAACGGCTTTTTCGCGGTGGCCTCCGTCAGCATCGGCTCGAGCCTGCTCACCAAGGGGAACGCCAACCTGTTGATGGTGCACGGCACCGAAATGCAGAAGGCCGTGTTCGCCCGCAACGAGTTCGGCGGCCGCTTCACCGGGACCATGTGCCTGTCCGAGCCGCAAGCGGGCTCGTCGCTGTCCGACATCGCCACGCGGGCGGTGCCGGACGGAAACGACTTCGAGAGCGACCCGCTCGGGCCGCGCTACCGCCTCAAGGGCAACAAGATGTGGATCTCCGCCGGCGAGAACGAGCTGGCCGAGAACATCATCCACCTGGTGCTGGCGAAGATCCCGGGTGCTGACGGCAAGCTGATCCCGGGCACGCGCGGCATCTCGCTGTTCATCGTGCCGAAGAAGATGGTGGGCACCGATGGCCAGCTCACCGGCGAGCGCAACGACGTCGCGCTGGCCGGGCTGAACCACAAGCTGGGTTGGCGCGGCACCACCAACACCTTGCTGAATTTCGGTGAGGGCAAGTACCCGGTGCAGGGGCAGCCGGGGGCCGTCGGCTACCTGGTGGGCAAGCCGCACGAGGGCCTGCGCTGCATGTTCCACATGATGAACGAAGCGCGCATCGGCATCGGCATGGCCGCCACCTCGCTGGGACTGGCCGGTTACTACGCCTCACTCGACTACGCGAAGAACAGGCCGCAGGGTCGCCCGGTCGGCCCGGCGGGAAAAGACCCGGCGCAGCCGCAGGTGCGCATCATCGAGCACGCCGACGTCAAGCGCATGCTGCTGGCGCAGAAGTCCTATTGCGAAGGCTCGCTGGCTCTGCTGCTGTACTGCGCGCGCCTCGTCGACGAGCAGCACACCGGCACGCCGCAGGCCGTGGATGAGGCCCGCCTGCTGCTGGAAGTGCTGACGCCGGTGGCCAAGAGCTGGCCCAGCGAGTTCTGCCTGGAAGCGAACTCGATGGCGATCCAGGTCCACGGCGGCTACGGCTACACCCGCGACTTCCCGGTGGAACAATACTGGCGCGACAACCGGCTGAACATGATCCACGAAGGCACGCATGGCATCCAGGCGGCAGACCTGCTGGGCCGCAAGGTCGTCATGGAAGGCGGCAAGGGCCTGCAGCTGCTAGCCGGCCGCATCAACGCCACCATCGAGCGCGCCATCCAGCAGCCGCACCTGGCGGAACATGCCAATGCCTTGGGCCAGGCGCTGCAGAAGGTGGGTGCCGCCACCAAGGCGGCGTGGGCCACCGGCAACCCGACCGATGCGCTGCTCAACGCCGTGCCCTACATGCAGGCTTTCGGCCACCTGGTGA
>JAQGMY010000463.1 GCA_028292105.1 Ramlibacter sp. | reverse complement strand
TGCGGCAGGTCGGCGCCCAGCGCCAGGTGGCTGGCGATGGCGCTCGACAAGGTGCAACCGGTGCCGTGCGTGTTGCCGCTGGGGATGCGCGGGGCGTGCATCCAGAGCGGCTCTGCTCCGCGCGCCAACAGCAGGTCGCTGACGGTGTCGCCGGCGAGGTGCCCGCCTTTCACCAGCACTGCCTTGGCGCCGCGTTCGATCAGCTGGCGTGCCGCGGCTTCCATGTCGGCGAGCGTGCGCAGCGGCTGCTTCACGAGCAGCGCCGCTTCGTCAAGATTCGGGGTGACCACGCAAGCGAGCGGAAAGAGCTCGCGCACCAGCACGTCGACGGCAGCCTCGTCGATCAGGACGGCGCCGCTGGTGGCGATCATCACCGGGTCCAGCACGACCTGGCGCAGGCCGTGCCGGCGCAGCGCGGCGGCCACGGTGCGCACGGTGTCGGCGGAATGCAGCATGCCGATCTTCACCGCGTCGACACCGATGTCCTCGACGACCGCGTCGATCTGGTCGGTGAGGATGGCGCACGGCACCGCGTGGATGGAACGCACGCCCAGCGTGTTCTGTGCGGTCAGCGCGGTGATGGCCGTCATGCCGAAGCAGCCGAGCGCGGCAAAGGTCTTCAGGTCGGCCTGGATGCCGGCGCCGCCGCCGCTGTCCGATCCGGCGATGGACAGGACCCGCGGGTAGCGCAAGGCTGGAAGCTGGTTCAAGGAGGCTCCTTCGCGAGCGAAACGGGGGCTCCGAAGGGTGCGCACCCGACCGCGAGGGTCAGGCTTGCAGCTCTCCTTCCGCCGGTCTGAACCGGTTCAAGTTCACGGGTCTGGATCTCAGCACGCAATGCGTACACCCCGGAGCTGCCGGAATTGTGACACAGGGCCGGCCGCGCTGCGCGGCCGAACGGCGGCTACACCTCAGGCCTGGTGCGCGACGAGCACCTTCTGCACCTGCGGCTGCGCATTCATGCGCTGCATGTGGTCCGCCACCTTGGGAAAGCGCTTGACGTCGACCTGGTCGCCCTCGAGCCAGCCCGCGATGGTGAACAGGTACAGGTCGGCGGTGCTGAAGCGCTCGCCCAGCACCCAGGGCCCCTGCAGCATCTGTTTCTCGATCAGGTCGAAGGCGTCGGCCATCGTCTGCGGCACCTTCTTCTTCATGGCGGCCAGCGAGCTCTCGTCGTCCGCCTCGACCCAGCGGGTGCCACGGCCCTTGTGCGCATGGTTCACATGCACCGTCGAACAAAGATAGCTGTTGAACTCGTTCACCTTGCCCAGCAGGAACGGGTCGTCCAGCGGCGCCAGCTTCGCCTGCGGAAAGCTCTCGGCGATGAACTGCAGCAGCGCCGGGGTTTCGGTCAGCGTGCCGCGATCGGTGACGAGCGCGGGCACCCGTCCCTTCGGGTTGACGCGCAGGTATTCGGCGGAGCGCTGCTGCTGCTGCTTGAAGTCGAGGCGTACGGTGTCGTACGGTGCCTCGGCATATTCCAGTGCAAGGTGGGTGGCGAGGGCACAGGTGCCCGGGGCATAGTAGAAGGTCAGCATGCGGGCGATTGTGGAAGCCTTCGGGCCGGCAGTCCAGCCCGGATCACCCGCCCGCCGCCAGGCGATCTAAGAGCCGATCGAGATCAGCTCGATCTCGAACACCAGCGTGGCGTTCGGCGGGACCGCGCCACCGGCGCCGGCCTCGCCGTAGGCGAGCTTGGGCGGGCAGGTGATGCGCGCCTTGCCGCCCGGCTTCATCATCTGCACCGCCTCGGTCCAGCAGGGGATCACCCGGTTCAGCGGGAACTCGGTCGGTTGGCCGCGCTTGTACGAGCTGTCGAATTCGCGGCCGTCCGGGAAGGTCCCGCGGTAGTGCACCTTGACCGTGTCGGTCGCCTTGGGTGACGCGCCGCTGCCGTTCTGCAGCGACTCGAAGACGATGCCGCTGGCGGTGGTCACGCGCGCCGTGCCCGTGACGGTGCCGATGTTGGGCACGGTGCTGCCGGCGCCGGCGCCCACCGTTGCCGGCGTTGCGCTGGCAGCCGGCGGGCTGTTGGAAGGCGCGCAGGCAGCGAGGCAGGCAGCGAGCAGGGAGGTCGGGAGGGTCAGGTTGCGCATGGTCGTTCTGGTGCGGGAAGGGACGGGCTGCTTATTGTCGCTGAGGCCGCAGGGCCTGCCGCGATGGCAGCATGAGGCCGACAGTGGCTGTGCTGGCCCTCCTACGCGACACGCGAATCGCTCAGGTCGAAGATACGGCTTCGCATCACGAAAGGGAGCAGACCATGTCCGACGACAAGAGCAAATCGCAAGGCCAGGATCGCCAGCGCATCAACGTCCACCAGGATTACGAACTGCGTGACTGGGCGAAGTCCCTGAACACCACGCCGGACCGGATCAAGGAAGCCGTGCAGGCCGTGGGGGACCGGGCCGAGAACGTCCGGGAGTATCTAGGACGGGACAAACCGGGTGGGTAGCACCGAGGCCGGCCGATCGGGCCAGGGCGCGGACAGCATCCTGGCCTACCTGCGTCGCCAGCTGCAGTCCAGGCCCGCGGATGAGAGTCCGGGGGACGGCGACTAGCGAAGCTGTCAAGGGCTTTCGTGCCGGCCGGGGCTCGAAGATATCCACCGCCGCTGTGGACAAGACCCCCGTGCCGCGCGGCGACCGACCCTGACGTCGAGGCTGCACGCGGGTTCCTCTAGGGTGCTGAAAGCTTGAGCAGCGGGCGCCGCCTCCGCCAGCAGACGACGGCCGGTAGCCCTGCTCAGCCGTTGGCAGCCGGACGGCACCAGTGCTCGATCGCATCCAGCAGCAGGTGCGGCTTGAGCGGCTTGCTCAGGTGCAGGTCGAAGCCCGCGGCGATCGACTTCAGCTGGTCTTGCGGACGGCCGAAAGCCGTGAGGGCGATTGCAGGCAGCCGGGCCAGCGCGCGCTCGCCTTCGATCTGCCGCACCCGCCGCACCAGCTCATAGCCATCGCGTCCGGGCAGGCCTATGTCGCTGACCAGGACATCCGGCCAGGCCTGCTGCAGCGCCTGCACGGCGGCATCGAAGTCGCCGGCGGTGCGCACCCGGGCCCCGCGGTCCGACAGCACCATCGTCATCATCTCGCTGGCTTCGGGATCGTCCTCCACCACCAGCACGTCGACGCCGGTCAGCGTTGCGCCTTCGCCGCTGTCGAATTCCGACGCGCCTTCGGTGTCCACGCCGTCCAGGGTGGAGTCCCCGCTGGGTTCGGCCGGCAGGTCCACGCGCATGCTGGCGCCCTGCCCGGTGCCGCCGCTCACGGCTTCGACCTCGCCACCGTGCAGGTCCACCAGGTGCTTGACGATCGACAGGCCGAGACCGAGGCCGCCATGGCGCCGGTTGCCCGGGGCATCGCCCTGGGTGAAGCGGTCGAACAGGTGCGGCAGGAAGTCGGCCTCGATGCCCTGGCCGAAATCGCGCACCTCCAGCAGCAGCCGGTCGCCCGTGCGCCGCAGCTGCACCAGCACCCGGCCGCCCTCCGGCGAGAACTTCACCGCGTTGGTCATCAGGTTCCAGAAGATCTGCTGGAAGCGGGCCGTGTCCAGCCAGGCCTGCGCGTGCGCGGACTCGACGTCCGCCTCGATGCGGAGTCTCTTGTCCGCGATGCTGGCGCTGAGCGCCTCGATGGAACTGGTCACCAGCTCCGCCGGATCGGTCCATTCGCGGTCCAGCCGCAGCTTGCCGGAATTGATGCGCGACACGTCCAGGATGTCCGAGATGATGCGCGCCTGCGTCTTGACGTTGCGCTCGATCGCGTCCAGTCCCTTGGCGGTTTCCGGCGTCGCGCCGCGGCGCTTGAGGATGTGGACCCAGCCGATGATGGCATTCAGCGGGGTGCGCAATTCGTGCGACAGCACCGCGATGAAATCGTCCTTGGTGCGGCTGTGGCGCTCCGCCTCCTGGCGTGCGGCCTGCTCACGCTCGAGCACGTCGCGCCTGCGCTGCTCCAGCAGGTAGCGTTCCGAGACGTCGATCGCGATGGCGATGCGCACCCCGGGCTCGACGTGGGAAGACACGCTCCATTCCAGGTGCACCAGCGAGCCGTCGCCGCCCAGCAGCGGGAACTCGCCCCGCCACGGCGCGCGCTCCTGCACCGGGGTGCCGATCTGCTCCTGGATCAGCCGGCGCCAGCCGGCCGGGGTGAAGTCCGCCAGCGAGTGGCCCAGCAGGTCCTCGGGCGGTCGGCCGATCATGCGCACCATCGCCGGATTGACGTCGGCGAAGCGGCCATGTTCATCCAGCAGCGCGATGCCGCTTTGCGCCTGGTCGTAGATCGCGCGGAAGCGCTGTTCGCTGCGCCGCAATTTGTCTTCCGCCGTGCGCGCGCGGATCAGTGCCTGCAAGGTGGCGACCAGCACCGCCGGTTCCACCGGGTGGACCAGGTAGCCGTCGGCACCGGCGTCCAGTCCGGTGACGCGATCCTCGTCGCGGACGTAGGCGGCCGACAGGTGCACCACCGGCAAGGTCGCCGTCGCCTGGTTGCCCCGGATCAGGCGGCACACCTGGAAGCCGTCGGTGTCCGGCAGGTGCACGTCGAGCACGACGGCCGACACACCCTGCGCCACCAGGTCCAGCGCCTCGGCGCCGCTGCCCGCCTCGGCGATCCTGAAGCCGGCGGCGCGGAGCACCCGGCCGGTCGAATAGCGCGTCGCCGGGTTGTCGTCGACCACCAGCACCGTGTGCAGCGAACGGTCGATCGTGGTGTTGATCACATCGGGCCCTGTCATTCCGGCTTCGCACCCTCCAGCTGGATCGGGATGGTCACGGAGAACACCGAGCCCTTGCCGTGCTCGCTGTCCAGGCGCACGCTGCCACCCAGCAGCGCGGCCAGCTTCTTGCTCAGCGACAGGCCCAGGCCCGTGCCGCGCAGGCGCTTTTGCAGCGGTGACTGCACCTGCGTGAAGTCCTCGAAGAGGCTCTGGTGGAACTCGGGCGCGATGCCGATGCCGGTGTCCGAGACGGAAAAAGTCACCTGGCCGTCGCCCTGCAGCCGCGCCGTCACCCGGACGTCGCCGCGCGGCGTGAACTTGAGGGCGTTGGAGATGAAGTTGCGCAGGATCTGCGACAGCTTGCGGTCGTCGGTATACAGCTTGGGGACGTTCTCCGGCTCCTCGAACACCAGGTTGACGGCGGGGTTGGTGAGCACCGGCTTGAACATGCCGCGCAGGGCGGAGAACAGGTCGACCATCTCGAACCACGCGGGCGAGATTTCGACGCGGCCGGCCTCGACCTTGGCCAGGTCCAGCAGGTCGTCGACCATCTCGGCAAATTCGGTGGCGTTCTGCTGGACGAAGGACACCTGCTTGACCTGTTCTTCGGTCAAAGGGCCGTCCACGCGGTCCAGCAGCAGGCGCGTGATGCTGCGGATGGAATTGATCGGCGTGCGGAACTCGTGGCTCATGTAGGCAAGAAACGAGCTCTTGAGCTCCGTGGCCTGCCGCAGCTGCTCGGCCTGCGCGTCGAGTTCGGCATACAGCGCGAGCACGCCGCGGTTGGTTTCTTCCAGCTCCGAGCGCAGCTCCTGCGATTCGCGCCTGCTGAATTCCAGCGCGTCCGCGAGTTCCTGCAGCCTGGCAGCTTGCTCGTCGGCGTCCATGTCAGTCCTTGCGACGCAGCACGGCGACGGT
>JAQGMY010000448.1 GCA_028292105.1 Ramlibacter sp. | reverse complement strand
CGTGGCGCGCGAAGTGGGCGTGGACGGCCGGCTGGGCGGCCAGGCGAACGTGCCGGGCGCGGCGGGTACCTGGAAGGACTTGACCGGCAACGTGAACCTGCTGGCCGCCAACCTGACCACGCAGGTGCGGGCGATCGCCGAAGTGGCGACGGCCGTGACCAAGGGCGACCTGACGCGCTCCATCCAGGTGGACGCCAAGGGCGAGGTGTCCGAGCTGAAGGACAACATCAACACGATGATCTCCAACCTGCGCGAGACCACCGAGTCGAACCGCGAGCAGGACTGGCTCAAGACCAACCTGGCGCGCTTCACCGGCATGCTGCAGGGCCAGCGCGAGCTGAACACGGTGGGCAAGATGCTGCTGTCGGAGCTGGCGCCGCTGGTCAACGCGCACCAGGGCAGCGTCTATCACAGCCGCATCGCCGAGGAACGCGAGGGCGAACTGGTGCTGCTGGCGACCTACGCGCAGGCCGGCAGCCTGCGGCTGGCCGACAGCATCCGCCTGGGCGAAGGCCTGGTCGGCGAATGCGCACTGCAGAACCGCCGCATCCTGCTGGCCGACGCGCCCAGCGAGTTCGTCGCCATCGGCTCCAGCCTGGGCGAAGCGCGGCGCGTCAGCGTCGTGGTGCTGCCGGTGCTGTTCGAGAACCAGACCAAGGCGGTGATCGAACTGGCCTCGCTGCATCCCTTCACCGAAGTCAACCTGAACTTCCTCGACCAGCTGGCCCTGTCGATCGGCGCGGTGTTCAACACCATCGAGGCGACGATGCGCACCGAAGGCCTGTTGAAGCAATCGCAGGAACTGACGGTGGAACTGCAGTCGCGCCAGATCGAGCTGCAGCAGACCAACGAGGAACTGGGCACCAAGGCGCGCCTGCTGGCCGAGCAGAACGCCGAGGTGGAACGCAAGAACTCGGAGGTGGAACAGGCCCGCCGCGCGCTGGAAGAAAAGGCCTCTGAACTGGCGCTCACTTCCAAGTACAAGTCCGAGTTCCTGGCGAACATGTCGCACGAGCTGCGCACGCCGCTCAACTCGATCCTGATCCTGTCGCAGCAGCTGGCCGAGAACAGCCCCGGCAACCTGTCGCCCAAGCAGGTGGAGTTCTCGCGCAACATCAACTCTTCGGGCAGCGACCTGCTGAACCTGATCAACGACATCCTGGACCTTTCCAAGATCGAGTCGGGCACGGTGACCGTGGACATCGAGGAGATCCCGTTCTTCGGCCTGCGCGACAGCCTGGACCGCAACTTCCGCCACGTGGCGGAGCAGAAGAACCTGCCCTTCCACATCCGCTTCGCCGACGACTTGCCGCGCTCGATGGAAAGCGATCCCAAGCGCCTGCAGCAGATCCTGAAGAACCTGCTGTCGAACGCGGTGAAGTTCACCTCGCACGGCCAGGTGGAGGTCCGGGTCGGCCTGGTCGGGAGCGGCTGGAGTCCCGACCACCCGATCCTGAGCAAGACCCAGAAGGTCATCGCCTTCGCGGTGGAGGACACCGGCATCGGCGTGCCGCCGGAAAAGCAGCGCCTGATCTTCGAAGCCTTCCAGCAAGCCGACGCCGGCACCTCGCGCAAGTACGGCGGCACCGGCCTGGGCCTGGCCATCTCGCGTGAACTGGCGATGCTGCTGGGCGGCGAAATCAAGCTGCAGAGCGTGCACGGCAAGGGCAGCACCTTCACCCTGTTCCTGCCGCTGCACTTCTCCGGCGCGGACGCGCCGACGGTCAACCGCAGTGCGAAGCACCAGGAAACGACCGTCATCACGCTGCCTGCGGCCCGCGAGGAGGTGGTGCTGGACGACCGCGAAACGATTCAGCCGGGGGACCCGGTGCTGCTGGTGGTGGAAGACGATCCGCACTACGCCCGCGTGATGCTGGGGCTGGCGCGCGACCGGGGCTTCAAGGGCCTGGTCGCGAGCAGGGGCGCCATGGGCCTGTCGCTGGCGCGCCAGTACGCGCCGACGGCGATTTCGCTGGACATCTTCCTGCCCGACATGCTGGGCTGGACGGTGCTGAACCAGCTCAAGCTGGACCCGGCGTTGCGCCACATCCCGGTGCAGATCGTCACGCTGGAAGAAGAACGCCAGCACGGCCTGGCGCATGGCGCCTTCGCGTACCTGGTGAAGGAACCGACGACCGCCGGCCTGGAAGCGGCGATGGACCGGCTCAAGCAATTCACGGCACCGCGCACCAAGCGGCTGCTGGTGGTGGAGGACAACGAGATCGAACGCAACGCGGTCGTGGACCTGCTGGACTACCAGGACATCGAGATCGTCACGGCGGGCCGCGGCGACGACGCGCTCGACCTGTTGCGCACCGAGCCGTTCGATTGCGTCGTGCTGGACCTGCGGCTGCCGGACATGACCGGTTTCCAGCTGCTGGAGACGGTGCAGAACGAACCGGAGCTCGCAGCGGTGCCGGTGGTCGTGTTCACCGGCAAGGACCTGAGCCGGGCGGAAGAGTCCCAACTCAGCCTGATGGCCAAGAGCATCGTGCTCAAGGACGTGCGTTCGCCCGAGCGGCTGCTCGACGAGACGGCGCTGTTCCTGCACCGGGTGGTGACCGAACTGCCGGCGGACAAGCAAGCCATGCTGGAGCGCCTGCACCATTCGCCCGAAGTGCTGAAGGGCCGCAAGGTGCTGGTGGTGGACGACGACGCCCGCAACATCTTCGCCCTGACCTCGGTGCTGGAGAACCACGAGGTCGACGTGCTGAGCGCCACCAACGGCCGCCACGCCATCGACATCATCAAGAGCACGCCTGAGCTGTCCATGGTCCTGATGGACATCATGATGCCGGAGATGGACGGATATGAGACGATGCGCGAAATCCGCAAGGAGCCGGAGTTCCGCACCCTGCCGATCCTCGCACTCACCGCCAAGGCGATGAAGGGCGACCGGGAGAAGTGCCTGGAAGCCGGCGCCAGTGACTACATCTCGAAACCAGTGAACACAGACCAGCTGCTGTCGTTGATGCGCGTATGGCTGTTCCGGTGACCTACTCCGCGTCCGGCGGCGCCTTCGCGGCGCCTGGCGGTGCCATGCGTTTCGACGTGATCCGCGCGCGCGGTCTCGGCGACCTCGACAAGGACGGCTTGCCGCCAGTCAACATCCTCATCGTCGACGACGAGCCGCGCAACCTGACCGTGCTGGAAAGCGTGCTGGACGATCCGGAATACCGGCTGGTCCGCGCGAACTCCGGGGACGAAGCCCTGCTGGCGCTGATGGCGGAAGACTTCGCCGTGCTGGTGCTGGACGTGCGCATGCCGGGCATGACCGGCTTCGAGCTGGCGCAGATGATCAAGGAGCGCAAGAAGACCGCGCGCATCCCGATCATCTTTCTGACCGCGTACTACAACGAAGACCAGCACATCCTGGAGGGCTACACCTCCGGCGCGGTGGATTACCTGCACAAGCCGGTGAATCCGTCGGTGCTGCGCTCCAAGGTTGCGGTGTTCGCGGAGCTGCATCGCAAGGGCCGCGCGCTCGAGGCGGCCAACCATCTGCTGTTGGGCGAAGTGGCGGAGCGCCGCAACGCCGAATCGGCGCTGAACGAGCTGAACCGCTCGCTCGACCGACGCGTGCAGGAACGCACGGCCGAACTGCAGGCGAGCGAGGCGCGCCTGATGGAGGCGAGCCGCCGCAAGGACGAATTCCTCGCGACCCTGGCGCA
>JAQGMY010000440.1 GCA_028292105.1 Ramlibacter sp. | reverse complement strand
TGACCGGCGCCACCATCACCGCGCACCACCTCCTGTACAACCGCAACGCGATCTTCCTGGGCGGCATCCGGCCGCACTACTACTGCCTGCCGGTCCTCAAGCGCGAGACGCACCGCGTGGCGCTGGTGGAAGCGGCCACGTCGGGCAGCCCGCAGTTTTTCCTGGGCACCGACAGCGCACCGCACCCGGCGCAGCTGAAGGAACACGCCACCGGCTGCGCCGGCTGCTACACCGGCCATGCCGCGATGGAGCTGTACGCGCAGGCCTTCGATGCCGCGGGAGCCCTGGACAAGCTGGAAGGTTTCGCCAGCTTCTTCGGCGCCGACTTCTATGGCCTGCCGCGCAACACCGGCACGCTGACGCTGCGGCGCCAGGCCTGGACCGTGCCCGACTCCTATCCCTTCGGCGACGCGCAGCTCAAGCCGCTGGCCGCCGGTGAATCCCTGCCCTGGAAAGCTTCCTGATGACCACCAAACCCCGCGTCGCCCTGCTGATCGACGCCGACAACTCGCCGGCCTCCAAGATCGGGCTGATCCTCAACGAACTGTCCACCCAGGGCGAGACCAACGTCCGGCGCGCCTACGGCAACTGGAAGAAGAGCGAGCTCAAGGGCTGGGAGGAGCACCTGCACGAGCACGCCATCCGGCCCATGCAGCAGTTCGACTACAGCAAGGGCAAGAACGCCAGCGACATGGCCATGGTCATCGACGCGCTGGACCTGCTGTACACCGACAAGCCCGACGCGTTCGGCATCGTCTCGTCCGATTCGGACTTCACGCCGCTGGTGATGCACCTGCGCGCCAAGGGCGCCGCGGTGTACGGCTTCGGCGCGCGCAAGACGCCCGAGCCCTTCGTCAATGCCTGCTCGCGCTTCCTGTTCCTGGACGACCTGCGCGCGGCGGAAAGCGACAGCGATGCGCCGGGCGTGGAGCGTTCGGCCCCGCTGCGCTGGTCCAAGGCGGAACTGCAGAAAGACCGCAAGCTGGTGGAGCTGCTGCGCAATGCGGTGCACTCGGCCGAGGACGACGAAGGCTGGTCACGGGTCAACGCGGTGCGCCAGCAGATCGGCAACCAGGCCTCTTTCGACCACCGCAACTACGGCTACTCCACCCTGACCAAGCTGCTGGCCGCCACCGACCTGTTCGAGCTGGCCGACGAGGGCAAGTCCAACGTGTCGGTGCGCGAGAAGCGCGCGCCGCGCCGCGCCGCCGCGCGGTGACCCCGGGGGTCGACTGGACCTTGCCCTGGTTCGCCCCCTGGCGAGCGGCGGGCGAGCCGGTCGCCCTGGCGGTGGCGAGCGGGCTGCCCCAGCACACGGCGCTCAACCAGGCCGCGGCGGTGCCGCAGGGGCTGCGCTTCGTGCCCCAGGACGAACTCCCCGAGGGCTTGCCCTACGAGCAGTTCATCTTCAGCAGCGGATCGTGCCCGGTTCGCCCGGGCCTGCACGATTTCTTCAACGGACTGGTCTGGCTGCGGTTTCCGCAAGCCAAGGCCGTGCTCAATCGCCTGCAAGCCGATGAAATTGCGCGCCGCGGCATCGGCGCGCGGCGCGGAGCCGTCCGCGATGCGATCACGGTGTTCGACGAGAACGGCGCCTTGCTCGAGGCGCCGCAGCCGCTGTGGGACGCACTGCTCGCGCGCGACTGGCGACTGCTGTTCGTCGAACTGCGGCCGTTGTGGGGCCAGGCCCGGCTCGTGGTCTTCGGCCATGCCTTGCTGGAGAAGCTGGCCGCGCCGCGCAAGGACCTGACGGCGCATGTCTGGCGGTCACCGGCGCCTCTGGCCAGCCTGGCCGAGGCCGACGGCTGGCTGGCAGGGCAGTGCACGGCCGACCGGCTGGCGGCCAAGCCCTTCACGCCATTGCCGTTGCTGGGCATCCCCGGCTGGTGCGCGGAGAACGAGAACTTTTCCTTTTATGATGACTCACTCGTATTCCGTCCGCGACGGACTCAGAACCCATAACAACAACGACGTCCGCGGGGCCCCCGCGCCCTTGAATTGCCACCCGGCAACCTCATCTGCGGCGCGAGGGTGACTTTCTTCCCACCCTTCGGAGTTTCCAAGCAATGAAACGCATTTTCCTGTTCGTCGTGACCAACCTGGCCGTGGTCCTGGTGCTGGGCGTCGTCGCCAGCCTGCTGGGGGTGAACCGCTACCTGACGGCGAACGGCCTCAACCTGGGCGCGCTGCTCGGCTTCGCATTGATCATGGGCTTCGGCGGCGCGATCATCTCGCTGCTGATCTCCAAGCCGATCGCCAAGTGGAGCTCGGGGGTCAGGGTGATCGAGCAACCGCAGAACGCCGACGAAGCGTGGATCGTGGAGACCGTCCGCAAGTTCGCCAGCCAGGCCGGCATCGGCATGCCGGAGGTCGGCGTCTTCGAGGGTGAGCCCAACGCCTTCGCCACGGGCGCCTTCAAGAACAGCGCGCTGGTGGCGGTGTCCACCGGCCTGCTGCAGGGCATGACGCGGGAAGAAGTCGAGGCCGTCATCGGCCACGAGGTGGCCCACATCGCCAACGGCGACATGGTCACCATGACGCTGATCCAGGGCGTGATGAACACCTTCGTGGTGTTCCTCTCCCGCGTGGTCGGCTACTTCGTCGATGGCGCCCTGAACCGCGGGGAACAGCGCTCCGGCCCCGGCATCGGCTACTACGTGACCACCATCGTGCTGGACATCCTGCTCGGCTTCCTGGCGGCGATGATCGTGGCCTGGTTCTCGCGCCATCGCGAGTTCCGCGCCGACCGCGGCGCCGCCGACCTGATGGGGCGCAAGCAGCCGATGATCAACGCACTGGCCCGGCTGGGCGGCATGGTCCCCGGCGAGCTGCCGCGCGGCCTGCAGGCCATGGGCATCACGTCCGGGGTGGGCAAGCTGTTCTCCAGCCACCCGCCGATCGAAGAGCGGATCGCCGCGCTCCAGTCTGCCCAGTAAGCACAGCGCACCATGGAAAAGGCCGCCCTCGGGCGGCCTTTTCCGTTGGCCGCCGGGCGATGGACCGCGCGGTGTTGCGGGGCCGAAAGGCGGGTGGGGGATAATCGGGGCGTGAAGGCCGCCGGGCCGTCGCTGGTGCGATCACCGAAAGGTGGCACTGGAGGAACGTCCGGACTGCACAGGGCAGCGTAGCAGGTAACCCCTGCCCGCCGCGAGGCGAGGATCAGAGCAACAGAGACGAGTCTTGCCGTCGCGGCGACGCAAGTCGCCGCACAGCCCTTTGACGAGGGCTGCCGACGCAGTCGCCGGCGGCCCTCTAACGAGGGCTGCCGGCGCAAGTCGGTGGTGAGGGTGAAACGGGCAATCTCTACGCGCAGCAATACCAAGTAGGCCGGCACGGGGTGGCAACACCCCAACTCCTGTGTCCCGGGAGTTGTCGGCGGGTAGGTAGCACCGAGCCGGTGGGGTGACCCCCGGCCCAGAGGAATGACGGTCACGTGCGGGTCAAACCGCGCGCACAAAATCCGGCGTACAGGCGGGCTTCACACATACATCACCTTGAAAACGCACGTGCGTTTTCAAGGTGCCTCGCCAGTTGCGGAAAGCGGAAATCAAAACCGCTCGTTCGGCATCAGGTAGCGCCAGCGCCCAGGGGCGAGCTGGCCGAC
This sequence comes from Ramlibacter sp., assembly GCA_028292105.1. Classification (GTDB taxonomy): domain Bacteria; phylum Pseudomonadota; class Gammaproteobacteria; order Burkholderiales; family Burkholderiaceae_C; genus Ramlibacter. The sequence goes on along the minus strand of JAQGMY010000440.1, from coordinate 2,729 downwards.
GGACAGGCGCCCCAGGCGCAGCCGCTTCAAGGACAGGATCCGCAGCCCTGCCGCCTCGCAAAGGGCGGGCAGGCGCCCCGGCGGCAAGCCCTTGGCGGCGACCCGCAGACGCGCCTCGGTTTCCGATTGGCTGTTGACGCTGGCCTTGCCGCGCAGGTCGCGGCTCAGGCGCTGCACCAGCTCGGGCGCCACCGTGCCGGCGACCTGCACGATCCATTCTTCTTCCACCCCGTCATCGCTCAGGTGCCGCAGCACGCGGCCATCCTGCGTCAGCACCGCCAGGCCGCTGGCCGCGTCGGGCAAGGCCATGGGCCCGGCCAGGTGATGCAGGTGGCGCTGCAGCAGCCGCACGCCGGACGCGTCGTCGTCGGCGCGCTGCTCCGGGCTGATGCGCGCCGGTCCGCCGGGCAACTTGTTCAACAGGAAGGTGACGGGCAGCGCCGGGGTCGGCTTGGCCTTGGGATCGACCGCTATCACTTGGTCGAGCACCCGCGCCTGCGGCTCTTCGACCACGCGTCCATCGACCCGCACCCAGCCGCCTTCGATCAGCTGCTCGGCCTCGCTGCGCGAGCAGCCCTGGAGCATCGCCACGCGCCGCGACAGGCGGATCGGCTCGTTCATCGGGCGGCCATCGCTTCGATGCGCTGCACGTGGGCCAGCAGGGAGCGCTTGGCGACCGGCCACATGCGCGGCGGGGTGTCCGCGTAGGCGAGCTCCACCCAATCTTCGAGCGAGCCGTGCGGCCGGTCCCGCATCGCCGCCAGCACCCGCGCCTCGCGTTGCAGCCGGTGCGCCTTCAGGGCCTGGATCGCCGTTTTCGCCGCGCCCAGCACGTAACCGTGCGCCGGCAGGATGAACTCGATGCGGTACTGGTCGCAAGCCGCGGCCAGGCGGTCGAGCGAGTCGATGTAGGCCGTCATGTCGCCGTCGGGCGGATCGACCACCGTGGTGCTGCCATTGAGGACGTGGTCGCCGGAGAACAGCAGGCCGTCCTCCAGCAGGACCAGGCACAGGTGATTGGCGGCGTGTCCGGGGGTGTGCAGCACCAGCAAGGTGTGCGTGCGACCGCTGCCGGCCAGCTGCAGCTTTTCGCCGTCGGCAAGGTCGCGCTCCGGGGTGAACTCGCTGGCGGGCCGTGCGGTCGGCGCCGAGGGCAGGCCGAGGATGGGCGGCCGCGTCTTGCACAGGGCCTGCAAGGGCCTGGCGCCCGGTGAATGGTCCGCGTGCGAATGCGTGCACACGATCAGGCGGATGTCGCCACCCGTGGCGCGCCAGATGCGCTCCAGGTGTTCGGGCTCGTCCGGCCCGGGGTCGATCGCGACGTAGCCGGTATCGGGGTCGCCCACGATGTAGCTGTTGGTGCCGGGCCCGGTCATCACGCCCGGATTGGGCGCGGTCATGCGCATCACGTTCTTGAGCAGCGGCACCGGCTGGTCGGTGCGCCAGTCCAGGTGGTGCAGCATCTGGCCGTCCGGGCACACCAGCGCCAGTTCGCCGAAGGGCATTTCATGCTCCATGTAGCGGACTTCCGCGCCCTGCAGCAGGGCGCCGCGCGGACAGCTGGTCCACAGCGGCTGCTCGGACGCGCAGGCCGCCAGGATGGCATCGACCGTCTCGAACCTGGCCATGCGCTCCAGCGTGCGGATGGTCGGGAAGATCATGAAGAACTGCCCGGCCTGGTGGCGGGCCAGCGCATCGGCGGGGCGCACCCACACCGGCTCGAACTGTTCCGCCTCGTCGGCGACCGGCGCCTGGCCCTCGGGCATCCGTGCCACCAGGAAAGGCACGTCGAAGCGGCGCGACAGGTCGCGGTCGGTGATCCAGTGGGCCAGCACGAAGACCTGGTCGGCGCACAGCAGCAGCTTGTGCTCGCGGCACTGGGCGGCGAACGGCGCCTGCCGGTCCAGGCGCGTGACCTCCGCCGGCGCCACCGGGCTGCCGTCGGCACGGCGTGCCAGCAGCACGCCGAGTTCCTCGAAGCTTTCGCGGATGGCCGCGATCGCCTGCGTCAGGCGCAGGTCGGATTGGCCGGGACGGCGCGCGGCGATGTCGAACGCCGCGCTGTCGGCCGCGTCGATGCCGCCACCCGGAAAGACGTAAGCGCCGGGCGCGAAGCTCGCCGTGGCGGAGCGTCTCGTCATCAGCACTTCGACGCCCGCCGCCGTGTCGCGCAGCAGCAGGACCGTCGCCGCCGGCCGGGGCACCGCGGGTTCACGCTGAGCGTGCAGAAGCTGGGTGGCTCTTACCATGCGTCGATTACATCATGGAGACTCGATCAAGACCCGTCGACCCTGCTGGCCGCGCTTGCGTGCCTCGCCTGTTTCACGTCGCTTTCGCAGGCCCAGACCACGGACTGGCCCAAGCGCCAGCCGATCCGGCTGGTGGCGGTGTTCCCGCCTGGCGGCTCGGTCGACCAGGTCGCCCGCATCCTGGCGCCGCAGCTGTCGCAGCAGCTGGGGCAGACCGTCGTCGCGGCCAGGGCGAAGAAGAACGTCAGTTACGGCACCACAGGCTCGGGCAGCCTGGGCCGCCTGGCGATGGCCTTCTCGGCAAGAACGGCAGCCTGCCGATGACGCACGTGCCGTACAAGGGCGGCGGCCCGTTGATGCAGGACGCCGTGGCCGGCCACGTGCCGCTGTCGATCGGCTCGGTGTTCGTGACCAAGCCGCACATCGACAGCAAGCGGATGCGGCCGCTGGCGGTGACCACCAGCAAGCGATCCAGCGAAC
>JAQGMY010000407.1 GCA_028292105.1 Ramlibacter sp. | reverse complement strand
CGAACCCGATGGGCCACGCCGGCTGGCGCGAGGTGGTGGACCAGATGATCACGGCCTACGCTGGCTACGTGGGCAAGCCGCCTGCGCAGACCAACCAGCTGGTCTACCTGCAGGTCACGCGCGGCGTGGCGATGCGCGACCACGTGATGCCGCCGGACATCACGCCAACGGCCTTCGCCATGGTGAACCGGCTCTATATCTATACGCAGGAAGAGCGCGGCAAGGGCGTGGCCTGCGTGACCGCCGACGACTTCCGCTGGAAGAAGGCACACATCAAGAGCACCAGCCTGGCCGGTGCGGTGCTGTCGCGTCAGATGAGCGCGGACGAAGGCGCCAACGAGACCATCATGTTCCGTGACGGCTTCCTCAGCGAGGCGGCCGCCTCCAACGTGTGGGTGGTGAAGAACGGCGTGGTGCTGGGCCCGCCCAAGGACAACCTGGTGCTGGAAGGCATCCGCTACGGGCTGCTGGAAGAACTGTGCCGCACGGCTGGTATCCCGTTCGAGCTGCGCAAGGTGTCCCGGCAGGAACTGCTCGAGGCCGACGAGGTCGTGCTGTCCTCGGCCACGAAGGAAGTGCTGCCCTGCACGGTGCTGGACGGCCGCCCGGTTGGAAACGGCAAACCCGGCCCTATCTACCAGAAGCTGTTTGCCGGCTACCAGCTGGCGAAGCGCTCCTCGCCATGACCAACCTCACCTTCAAGACCTCTTCGCCCCAGGACGACGCCATGGATCCCCGCAAGGAATCCCTGATCGAGTACCCCTCGAGCTTTCCGATCAAGGTGATGGGCGCGAAGGTCGAGGGCTTCGTCCACGCCATCACGCAGATCGCGCGCGAGTTCGATCCTGCTTTCGACGCCGCCTCGGTGGAACTGCGCGACAGCCGCGCCGGCAACTACCTGGGCATCACGATCACGGTGACGGCCACCAGCCGCGAGCAGCTGGACAACCTCTATCGGGCGCTGACGGCGCACCCGATGGTCAAGGTCGTTCTCTGATCCCATGCAGGTGAAGGTGCTCGGGCGCGTCGAGTACCTGCCCACTTACCAGGCGATGCGGGCCTTCACGGAGGCTCGCACAGCCGACAGTCCCGACGAACTTTGGATCTGCGAGCACCCGCCGGTGTTCACCCAGGGTCTCGCGGGCAAGGCGGACCACGTGCTGTGCCCGGGGGACATTCCGGTCATCGCCACCAACCGCGGCGGGCAGGTCACGTACCACGGGCCCGGGCAAGTGGTCGCCTATCCGCTGGTCGACCTGAAGCGCGCCGGCTACTTCGTCAAGGAGTACGTGTACCGGATCGAGGAGGCCGTGATCCGGACGCTGCGGGAGTACGGGGTGACGGGGCACCGGGTCCCGGGGGCACCCGGGATCTATGTGCGGATGGCCGATCCGTTTTCGCACGCTGCATGGATCCCTCGTCCAGCCGGGGATGACCCATTCGAAGGCCTCGGCAAGATCGCGGCCCTGGGCATCAAGGTGGCCCGCCACTGCACCTATCACGGGGTGGCGCTGAACGTGGGCATGGACCTGGAACCCTTCTCCCGCATCGACCCCTGCGGCTATGCCGGGCTGCAGACCGTGGACCTTTCTACAATCGGCGTTCCCACCCCCTGGAACGAGGCGGCGGTGCTGCTGGGCCAAAAGCTCCAGGCGCTGCTCGCCCCCTAGAAGGAACCCATGAGCTCCACCCCCGTCGTGCGCGAAGCGCAAACCGTAGCGAACTACCAGGCCGGCGCCAAGCACAAGGCCGCCGCCAAGCTATCGCGCATCCCGGTCAAGGTGGAAGCCGGCGAGATCCTGAAGAAGCCCGAATGGATCCGCGTCAAGGCGGGCAGCGCGTCGTCCCGCTTCTACGAGATCAAGCAGATCCTGCGCGAGCACAGCCTGCACACCGTCTGCGAGGAAGCCTCGTGCCCGAACATCGGCGAATGCTTCGGCAAGGGCACGGCCACGTTCATGATCATGGGCGACAAGTGCACGCGGCGCTGCCCCTTTTGCGACGTCGGTCATGGCCGTCCCGATCCGCTCGACGTGAATGAGCCGGACAACCTGGCCAAGACGATCGCCGCGCTGAAGCTGAAATACGTGGTGATCACCAGCGTCGACCGCGACGACCTGCGCGACGGCGGCGCCGGCCATTTCGTCGAATGCATCCGCAAGACCCGCGAGCTGTCGCCCCAGACCACCATCGAGGTGCTGGTGCCCGACTTCCGCGGCCGCGACGACCGCGCGCTGGAAATCCTGAAGGCCGCGCCGCCCGACGTCATGAACCACAACCTGGAGACGATCCCGCGCCTGTACATGGAAGCGCGGCCCGGCTCGGACTACCAGTTCAGCCTGAACCTGCTCAGGAAGTTCAAGGCGCTGCATCCCGGCGTGCCGACCAAGAGCGGCATCATGGTCGGCCTGGGCGAGACCGACGACGAGATCCTCACCGTGATGCAGGACATGCGCGCGCACGGCATCGACATGCTGACCATCGGCCAGTACCTGGCGCCGACGCTGTCGCACCTGCCGGTGCGCCGCTACGTGCACCCCGACACCTTCAAGATGTTCGAAGCCAGGGCCTACGAGATGGGCTTCAGCCACGCCGCCGTGGGCGCCATGGTGCGCAGCTCGTACCACGCGGACCAGCAAGCGCACGCGGCCGGCGTCGTCGTCGGCAACTGACCCGGGCGCGGTCACCGGCGATCGGCTCCGGGGCCACGCCGCTATGCTCGCCCGATGTCGCCCAATCTTCATGCGCTCGGTGCGATCGCGCTGTGGGCCTGCCTCGCATCGCTGGGCGTCGCCCTCAGGCATGTGCCGCCCTTCCTCCTGACCGGCCTCGCCCTGGTGATCGGCAGTGTCCCGGCGTGGCCGCTGGCCAGGCAGTGGAAGGTGCCGGCCGGTACGCTGGCACTCGGCGTCTACGGCCTGTTCGGCTTTCACTTCCTGCTGTTCATCGCGCTGCGGCTGGCGCCGCCGGTGGAAGCCAACCTGGTGAACTACCTCTGGCCGCTGTTCATCGTGGTGCTGGCGCCGCTGTTCCTGCGTGACATCCACCTGCGCCCAGCGCATCTGATCGCGGCGCTGGTCGGCTTCGCCGGCGCGGCGATCGCGATCCTGGGCGACGCGGACTCCACCAGCGGCGCCTGGTCCTGGGGCTACCTGCCGGCGCTCGCCTCGGCCTTGATCTGGGCCACGTACTCGCTCGGGACACGCCGCGTAGCGGCCTTTCCGACCGCGGCCATCGGCCTCTTCGGGCTCGTCTCGGGCCTGCTCTCGCTGGCTTGCCACGCCCTGCTCGAGCCGTCGGCAACCCTGTCTGCGCGCGACTGGCTGCTGATCGCGCTGATGGGACTGGGCCCGCTGGGCGCCGCGTTCTTCCTCTGGGACAAAGCACTGAAGAACGGCGACCCGCGCCACATCGGCATCCTCAGCTACCTGACGCCACTGGCTTCGACCGCGCTGCTGATGCTGGTGACGGGGCGGCCGCTGAACGCCAGCATCGCGCTGGCCGCGGCGCTGATCATCGGCGCAGCGGTCGCCGGCACCCGCGCCCGCTGACGTCGCTCAGGCGCCCAGCGCCTGCGAGGGCTCGTCGGATTCCAGCACCTGCCGGGCCCACGGCGCGAGCCGCGCCGTGTCGGCGCGCAGCACTTCCTGCTTGACCGCCAGGATCTGCGCCGGGTGCATCGAGAAACTGCGCAGGCCCAGCCCCAGCAGCAGCCGGGTGAACTGCGTGTCGCCGGCCATCTCGCCGCACACGCTGACGCCCTTGCCCTGGCGGAGGCATTCGGTGATGGTGTCGGCCACCAGCCCCAGCACGGCGGGGTGGCAGGGATCGTAGAGATGCGCCACCGACTCGTCGGCGCGGTCGATCGCCAGCGTGTACTGGATCAGGTCGTTGGTGCCGATCGACAGGAAGTCGAAGTACTTGAGGAAGGTGCGCAGCGACAGCGCAGCGGCCGGGATCTCGATCATCGCGCCGAGCTGGACCGGCCCGTAGGCGACGCCGCGGTTGTCGAGTTCGGCCCGGGCGAAGTCGATCAGCGACAGGGTCTGGCGGATCTCGCTGCCGTGCGCCAGCATCGGCACCAGCAGGTTCACCTTGCCGTGCACCGCCGAGCGCAGGATGGCGCGCAGCTGCGTGCGGAACATGTCGGGTTCGGACAGGCTCCAGCGGATCGCGCGCAGGCCCAACGCCGGATTCAGGTGGGCGGCATCGCGCCGCGACTCGTCCAGCGGCTTGTCCGCGCCGACGTCGATGGTCCGGATGGTCACCGGCAGGCCCTGCATGCCTTCGATCGCCTTGCGGTAGGCGTGGTACTGCTCCTCTTCGTCCGGCATGCGGCCCTTGCGCCCCATGAACAGGAACTCGCTGCGAAACAGGCCGACCCCGGCGGCTCCCGCCTTGAGCGCGGCCTCGGCGTCTTCCGGTTGCTCGATGTTCGCCAGCAGTTCGATCTTCTGGCCGTCGAGGGTGACCGCCGGCGTATGCAGCAGGCGGCTGAGGCGGCCGCGTTCCAGCTCCGCCTGCCGCTGCTTGAAGCCGTACTCCGCCAGGATGATGGGCGAGGGGTCGACGATCATCACCCCGCAGTCGCCGTCGATGATCACCCAGTCGTCCTGCCGCACCAGGTGGCTGGCGCTGCGCGAACCGACCACCGCCGGGATGTCCATGCTGCGCGCAACGATGGCGGTGTGCGACGTCTTGCCGCCGACGTCGGTCACGAAGCCGGCGAACACGCTCTGCTTGAACTGCAGCATGTCGGCCGGCGACAGGTCGTGCGCCACCAGCACCAGCGGCACGTCCACGCTGTCGTCGAGCAACAGGTCCTGCTGCGTCTTGCGCCGGGGCGACGGCGGCTGCGCCACCGGCGAGGACATGCCCTTCATGTAGCGCAGGATCCGCTCCGCGACCTGCTCGAGGTCGGCCTTGCGTTCGCGCAGGTACTCGTCCTCCATGTCGTCGAACTGGCGCGCCAGCACCTCGAGTTGCGTGGTCAGCGCCCACTCGGCGTTGTACAGGCGCTCGGTGATCCAGTGCTTCACGCCGCTGATCAGGTCTTCGTCCTCCAGCAGCATCAGGTGCACGTCGAGCAGCGCCGACAGTTCGTGCGGCGCCTCCTTGGGGCCCATGCCGGCGATGGTGTGCTGCAGCCGGTGGATCTCCTCGGTGACGGCGTTGCGGCCCACCCGCACGCGCTCGATCTCGGCGTCGATCTGCGCCGGCTCGATGAAGTAGTGGGCCACGTCGGCGCGGCCCGAGCCCATGACCACGGCCCGCCCGATGGCGATGCCCCGGGCCACGGCGATGCCATGGACCGAGAAGGTCATGGGGCCCCCACGCTTGACACTGCGTGTGCTGCGCGGCCCCCCCAGGGGGCTTTCGCGCCTTGCGGCGGCCGGGCGGCGCTCACTCGCCTTCCCCGAACCGGTCCGCGATCAGCTGCAGCAGCGCGTCCATCGCCTCCTGCTCGCGCTCGCCGCTGGTCTCCAGCGTGACCTCGGTGCCCATACCGGCGGCCAGCATCATCACGCCCATGATGCTCTTGGCGTTCACCCGCCGCTCGCCGCGGCTGAGGAAGACTTCGCAGGGGAAGCTGCCGGCCAGCTTGGTGAGCTTGGCGGACGCCCGCGCATGCAGCCCCAGCTTATTGCTGATGGTCGTGTTCTTCTTGATCATGGTTCCGTCGGGGCTGGTTCTGCGGCGCGGTGATCGCCACCTGCATCACGCCCTGCGTGCCGCCGATCACGGCGCGCGACACCAGGATGTCGAGGGATTCGTGGCGGTAGCTCACGCCCCGCAGCAGCATCGGCAGGTTCACGCCCGTGATCAGCCGCGAGCTGACGCCGTCGACCAGCTTCTGGGCGACGTTGCTGGGCGTGGCGCCGAAGATGTCGGTCAGCACCAGCACGCCCTTGATGTTCGGCGGCTGCGTCAGCTGCTCCAGTGCGATGCGCGCGGCCGCGAGTGTTTCCTCGGGCGACAGGTTCGGCTGCACGTCGATCGCCATGACCGTGCTGCCGCAGTCCGGGAAGACGTGCAGCGCGCACTGCCGCAGCGCGTTGGCCAGCGGTGCATGGGCGATCAGCAGGATGGCGTTCATGGGCTCTGCTGCCGATTATGGCTTCTGCTCCACAGGAACCACACATACGACAGCACGCTCGTGGCGAGGAAGACACCGAAGGCCGCACGGAACGCCGTGACCTCCGGCATTCCGCCGCGCCGGAAGGCGTCGACCAGCAGGCCGATGCCCCACTGCACCGTGAACACGCCGACGAATATGACCAGGTTGTAGGCCGACAGGGCCCGGCCGGCCAGGAAGTGCGGGAACACCATGCCGACGGCGGGCTGCGCCAGCGCGACGAAGGTGCTGGTGGCGCAGAACAGGGCGAGCGACGCCGCGCCTGCATCGCTGCCACCCACGACCAGCCAGCCCAGGGCGACGAAGTTCAGGGGCAGCCCCCAGGCGATCAGGCGGTCGGTGACGAAGCCGCGCCGCTGCAGCCAGGGATTGACCAGGCCCCAGCACCAGAAGGTCGCCAGCATCGACAGGTTCATCGTGAACAGGCCGCCGGCAGCTGCGACCGGGTCGTAGCCGGAGACTCGCGCCAGCCACGGGCCGGCCCACAGCGACTGGATGGCGATCATGCCGCCGTAGGTGAAGAAGCCGATCGGCGCCATCTGCCAGAAATACGGATGCCGCCAGATCGGCGCGTAACTGGGCTGCGGCGCGTCGGCGGCGCGCGGTGCGTCGTCCTTGGTCCAGTCCGGCACGCGCCAGGCGATCACCAGCATCGACACTGCCATCAACACGGCAAGCGCCCAGAACAGCGGCCGCCAACCCACGCGCGGCAGCAGCCACTGCACCGGCGCCGTGGCGGCCACCATGCCGAACGAGCCGGTCATGAGCATCCAGGAATTGGTGCGCAGCTGGATCGAGGGCTCGAACCAGCGGCGAAACCCGGTCAGCGGCGCCATCAGGCAGGCGCTGACGCCAAGGCCGCAGAGCACCCGGCCCACCAGCAGGCTGGTGAAGCTGTTCGCCAGGGCGAAGGCGCCGCAGCCCAGGATGGCGAGTGCCACGAAACGCAGCATCACCTTGCGCGGGCCATAGCGGTCGAGCCAGGTTCCCAGTGGCAGCTGGATGAGCGCGAAGCCCAGGAAATACCCGCCGGCCAGCAGACCGAGGTCGCCGGCGTCGAGGTGGAACTCCGCCGTGAGCACCGGCGACAAGGTGGCCGTGATGGCCCGCAACACGGCGGCGAAGAAATAGGCGAAGGCGAACGCCAGGAACACCACGATCGCCTGGCGGCGCGCGAGCAGGGTCATCGGAGACTTCTTTTTGGATGGGGACAGCGGCTTCTGTGAGCCGCTGCGGCCATTATCGGTCCCCATAATGGCGCCATGAATGCTCTAGACGGAATCCGCGTGCTGGACCTGTCGCGCGTGCTGGCCGGACCCTGGTGTACCCAGACCCTGGCCGACCTGGGCGCGGACGTCATCAAGATCGAACGGCCCGGCACCGGCGACGATACGCGCACCTGGGGTCCGCCCTTCCTGAAAGACCGGGCGGGCGGCGACACGGCGGAAGCCGCTTACTACCTCGGCACGAACCGCAACAAGCGTTCGGTCACCTGCGACATCTCGCGGCCCGAAGGCCAGGCCGTGATCCGGGCCCTGGCGGCGCATTGCCACGTGTTCGTCGAGAACTTCAAGGTCGGCGACATGGCGCGCTATGGCCTCGACTACGCGTCCCTGCAGGCCGTGAACCCGCGGCTGGTGTACTGCAGCGTCACCGGCTTCGGCCAGACCGGGCC
>JAQGMY010000398.1 GCA_028292105.1 Ramlibacter sp. | reverse complement strand
GCTGCACACCCTACGAACAAGCGACGGGATCCATCTTCGTAGGGTGTGCAGCTTGCTGCGCACCAAGCCGCGCCAGTCAGCTCCCCGCCACCTTCATCCGGTCCACCAGGATCGATCCCACCGTCTTCGCGCCATAGTTGTACACGTCGGCGCCGACGGCCTGGATACCCAGCAACATGTCCTTCAGGTTGCCGGCGATCGTGATCTCCTGCACCGGGAACGCCAGTTCGCCGTTTTCCACCCAGAAGCCGCTGGCGCCGCGCGAGTAGTCGCCGGTCACGTAGTTCACGCCCTGCCCCATCAGCTCGATGACGAACAGGCCGGTGCCCAGCTTCTTCAACATCTGCACCAGGTCGTCACCCGGCTGGGTCAGGCGGGAGGACAGCGTCAGGTTGTGCGAGCCCCCGGCGTTGCCGGTGGTCTTCATGCCCAGCTTGCGGGCCGAATAGCTGCTGAGGAAATAGCCTTCCACGTGCCCGGCATCGACCACCTTGCGGGCACGCGTGCGCACGCCCTCTTCGTCGAACGGTGCGCTGCCCTTGCCGCGCCGCAGGAAGGGATCCTCGACCACGTCGATGTGCTCGGGAAGGACCTGCTTGCCCAGCGAATCCAGCAGGAAGCTGCTCTTGCGATAGAGGGATCCGCCGCTGGTGGCCTGGACATACGCGCCCAGCAGACCGGCCGCCAGCGGCGACTCGAACAGGACCGGGCACTCGCGCGTGGCGATCTTGCGCGACTTCAGCCGGGCCAGCGCGCGTTCCGCGGCATAGCGGCCCACCGACTCCGGCGAGGCCAGTTCCTCGGCTGAACGCATGGAGCTGTACCAGGCGTCGCGCTGCATCTCGTCGCCCTTGCCGGCGATCGGCGCGACCGAGATCGAGTGGCGCGAGCTGGAGTAGCCGCCGCGAAACCCGTGGGTGTGGGAGCTGAAGAAGTGGCTTTGCTGTGCCGAGACGCCGGCGCCTTCGCTGTTGAGGATGCGCGGGTCCGTGTCGAAGGCGGCGCGTTCGCAGCGCAGCGCCAGCTCCGCGGCCCGCTCGCTGTCGATGTTCCAGGGATGGAACAGGTCCAGGTCGGGTTGCGCGTCCAGCGGCACGACGTCCTCGAACTCGGGCAGCCCGGCCACCGGGTCCTGCGCCGTGAAGCGGGCGATGTCGTAGGCGGCCTGCACCGTGCGCTCGATGGCGGGACGGGAGAAGTCCGAGGTGCTGGCATTGCCGCGCTGGCTGCCCATGTACACCGTGATGCCCAGCGACTTGTCGCGGTTGCGTTCCACGGTTTCCAGTTCGCCCTTGCGCACGGACACGCTCAGGCCGCAGCCTTCGGAAGCCTCCGCACCCGCATCGGTCGCGCCCAGCTTTTTTGCGTGCCCGAGCGCGTAATCCACCAATTCCTCGAAGTCGGGGCGGCTGTAGCTGAAGCCGTCTTGTGCGGATTGCTTGTTCATGGCGGGCTATGATACTTGGCACATTCGGCGCACCACTGTCGCGCACGCCAGTTCCCCACTTCCCTCGCATGTCCCGCAAACCCAAAAAAGGCTATTTCGTCAAAGGCCACTTCGTTGCCGAAGGCAGCGAACTCGATCTCGAACTGCGCGCCGAGCAGACCGGCGGCGAGCAGAGCCGCACCGAACTGAAGAAGGAAAGCACCGAGCTGCAGAAGCTGGGGGAAGACCTGCTGACGCTGCGTTCCGACCTGTTGCAGCGCCTGGACCTGCCCGAAAGCCTGCTCACCTCGCTCGACGAGGTCCGGCGCATCACCAACTTCGAAGGCCGCCGCCGGCAGATGCAGCACGTGGGCAAGCTGATGCGCCACCTCGACGCCGAGACGCTGCAGTCGGTGCGTGCCGCGCTCGAGGAACAACGCAGCGGCTCGGCCGAGCAGACCCTGGCGCTGCACGCGGCCGAGAAGTGGCGCGACGACCTCATCGCCCGCGACGAGGCCTTCGAAGCCTGGCTGGCGGCGCATCCCGATACCGACTCACAGCAGCTGCGAGCGCTGATCCGCCAGGCCCGCAAGGACGGTCAGCCCGATGCCGACGCGGTGTCCAAGGGGCTGGCGCCGCGCCGCGGGCGCGCCTTCCGCGAGATCTTCCAGCTGGTGCGCGACGCGATGGACGGGCAAGAAAATGAGTGAGCACGACGCCGTCAAGGTCGGCATCGTGTCGATCAGTGACCGCGCCTCGGCCGGCGTCTACGAAGACAAGGGACTGCCCGCACTGAAGGACTGGCTGGCCCGGGCATTGAAGAACCCGATCGAATTCGCCGAGCGCCTGATCCCCGACGAACAGGAGCGCATCAGCGCCACGCTGGTCGAGCTGGTGGATGCGGGTTGCTCGCTGGTACTGACCACCGGCGGCACCGGCCCGGCGCCGCGCGATGTGACGCCGGAAGCGACCCTGGCGGTGGCGGACAAGGAGATGCCGGGCTTCGGCGAGCAGATGCGGCAGATCAGCCTGCGCTTCGTGCCGACCGCCATCCTGTCGCGCCAGGTGGCGGTGATCCGCAAGAGCAGCCTGATCCTCAACCTGCCGGGGCAACCCAAGGCCATCCAGGAGACGCTGGAAGGCTTGAAGGAAGACGGCAGGCAGGTGGTGCCCGGCATCTTTGCCGCGGTGCCATATTGCGTGGACCTGATCGGCGGGCCTTACCTCGAGACGAACGACGAGGTTTGCAAGGGGTTCCGGCCGAAGTCGGCGATCCGGGTGAGATAGCTCTGCGTCACTTCCCCACCAACTGCGTCAGCTTGTCGGCTTCGAAGTTTTCCTTCACCTGCGCGTCCAGCGGCACGCAGTCGCCGTCCTTGCGCTGCGTGGACATCTTCTCGATCGCCTGCCAGAGCAAGGCAATCTGGTGTTCATGCCCGGACGCGTTGTCGATCAGGCCCTTCATCGCCTGCGACAGCGGGTCGTCATTGGCGGTGATGCCGTAGGCGGAAAAACCCATCTTCGCCGCCGCTTCCTCGCGCCGCGCGACGTCTTCCGCCTGGATGATGCGCGCGGGGATCCCGACCGCGGTCGCGCCCGGAGGCACCGGCTTGGTCACCACCGCGTTGGAGCCGACAGCGGCGTTGTCACCCACGGTGAAGCCGCCCAGCACCTTGGCGCCGGCCCCGATCACGACGTTCCTGCCCAGGGTGGGATGGCGTTTCGCGCCCTTGCTCAGGGAGGTGCCACCCAGCGTCACGCCCTGGTAGATCGTGCAGCCCTCGCCGATCTCCGCGGTTTCGCCGATCACCACGCCCATGCCGTGGTCGATGAAGACGTGCTCGCCGATGGTGGCGCCCGGATGGATTTCGACGCCGGTCAGCCAGCGCGAGAACTGCGAGATGAAGCGGCCCAGCCAGCGCAGGTCGCGCAGCCAGAACCAGTGCGCCAGCCGGTGCAGCTGGATGGCGTGCAGGCCCGGATAGAGCGTGAGCACCTCCCACTTGCTGCGCGCGGCAGGGTCGCGGTCGAGGATGCACTGGATGTCGGAACGCAATCGGCTGAACATGGGTGTTCTTTGCTTATGGCCGGCACAGTCTAAGGCTTTGCCTTTTTTGCCGCTTCCGCCATGGCCTTGGCGACACCACGCAGGATGTGGATTTCCTCGGGCGTCGGTTGCGCCCGGTTGAACAGCTGGTTCAGGCGCGGCATCAGCTTCTTGGGCGCGGCCGGATCCAGGAAGCCGATCGCCACCAGGGCGTCCTCCCAGTGCTGCAGCATGCCGGCGACAGCAGCGGCGTCGGCAGCGGCGGCCTGCGCCGGAGGTGGCCCATCGAATCCCCCCAGGGCCAGCCGCCACTCGTAGGCGATCACCTGGATCGCCGCTGCGAGGTTCAGGGAGCCGTAGTCCGGCGACACCGGGATGCGCAGTGCGGCATGGCAGCGATAGACGTCCTCGTTGCGCATGCCGTAGCGTTCCGACCCGAACAGGAAGGCGACGCGGTGGCCGGCGCTGGCAACCGCGGGCAGGTGCTCGCGCGGCGCGACGGTGGGAGGCCCGAAGTCACGGGCCGTCATGACGGTGGCACAGACGTGGGTGACGCCCTCCAGCGCCTCGGCCAGGGTGGCCACGGCGCGCGCCTTCTGCAGCACGTCGACGGCGCCGCTGGCACGTTCGACCGTCTCGTCGCGGGTCAGCACGTCCTCCCATCGGGGATTCACCAGCACCAGGTCGTCGAAGCCCATCACCTTCAAGGCACGGGCGGCGGCGCCGACGTTGCCGGCGTGGCTGGGCTGGATCAGCACGAATCGTGTCATGCCCCGATTGTCCGGTACGCGCAAGAACGTAAGGAGGAGCCGCAAGCCCCTTCGG
>JAQGMY010000391.1 GCA_028292105.1 Ramlibacter sp. | reverse complement strand
CCCTGACTCGGCAGTGCGGGAGAATGCCGGTCCCTGCCATGCGCCCCGAGTACCTCACCGCCGTCGAAACCATCCAGCTGCTGGACGTCAAGCTGCAGACGCTGTACGCCTACGTCAGCCGCGGCCTGATCCGCAGCACGGGCCGTGTCGGCCGCAAGGACCGCATGTACCTGCGCGAGGACGTGGAGCGGGTGCACGCGCGCGCGCTCGCCCGCTCCGGCCATGGACCGGTGGCGGCCGACGCCATGAACCACGGCGCCGCGATCATCCCGACGGCGATCACCGAGATCACGGCGCAGGGCCCGAGCTACCGGGGACGGCTGGCCACGGACCTGGCGCGGGAAGCGGCGCCCTTCGAGGCGGTGGCCGAGCTCCTGTGGACCGGGCAGTGGAATGCCGGTGCCGGCCCCTGGACGCTGCGGGCGGCGCCCGCCGAGTTCGTGCGGCTGGTGGACAGCTTCGGCCACTCGCCGCAGCGCCACGCACTGCTGGAAGTATTCGCGCTGGCCACGCTGCGCCTGGGGATGCAGCGGCGCGCCCGGCCGCGCGGCTCACCGCAGGAGTCGCTGCACGATGAAGGCCGGGACGTCATCGGGGCGCTGGTCGGCTGCTGCGGGCTGGTGTCGCCCGCGCGCGCCTACGTGCCGCTGCGGCGCGGCGAGCGCATCGCCGAAGGCCTGCTGCGGGCCTTCACCGGCGCGGCCAGCGCCGAGGACG
The DNA here is from genome assembly GCA_028292105.1 of Ramlibacter sp. Lineage (GTDB taxonomy): Bacteria > Pseudomonadota > Gammaproteobacteria > Burkholderiales > Burkholderiaceae_C > Ramlibacter. Next base: position 6,858 of record JAQGMY010000391.1, on the reverse strand, counting down.
CCGCCCTGGTCAGCGCGCTGCTCGCGCTGTTGGCCGATCACGAGCTGTCGCCGGGCACCTTGTCGGTCCGCGTTGCCGCTTCCGGCGGTGCGACGCTGCATGGCTGCATCGCGTCCGCGCTCTGCGCCAGCTCGGGGCAGAACGTCGCCCAGGTGTTCGACGATGCCCACGACTTCCTGGCGGGGGCCAGCGGCAAGGAAGGCTGGCTGCGGCAAGCGGTCCAACTGCACGAGGCAGGCCAGCACATCCCCGGCTTCGGCCACCCGCTCTATCCGAAGGGCGATCCGCGGGCGACGATGCTGCTGGAGTTCATCCGGGCGCGGCGGCCCACCCGCCAACTGCTCGCGATGTGCGACTTCGTCGAGGAAGTCCAGCGCCTCACCGGGCTGCACGTGCGGCACGAATTCCCGATGGTGGCCCTGACGCGTGCGATGCGGCTGCCGAAGACGGCGGCCAGCGCCTTGTTCCTGGTCAGCCGCACGGCGGGCTGGGTGGCGCATATCCAGGAACAGCGCGAAAGCGGCCAGGTCATGCGGCCGCGGGCACAGTTCATCGGTACGCCGCCCGCGCCGGGTGCATTGAAGAATCAATCTTGACCCTGGTGCCCGCGAAGATTACTGTCGCGGCCTTTCCCTCTTGGCGCATGTCCATCCCGTGAGCGCAGACCAGACCCCCATTCACCATGACACCCCGCAGTCCGGCACGGAGTCGCCCCGCCGCTGGGGCAGCGACGCCATCGCCGAGACGCTGCGCGCCCTCGACCTGCCGTACCTGGCGCTGAACCCCGGCGCCAGCTACCGGGGCCTGCACGACAGCCTGGTCAACCACCTCGGCAACCGGGCACCGCAGATGCTGCTGTGCCTGCACGAGGAAAGCGCCGTCTCGCTGGCGCAGGGCTATGCCAAGGCCAGCGACAAGATGATGGGAGCCGTGCTGCACTCCAACGTCGGCCTGATGCACGGCAGCATGGCCATCTTCAACGCCTGGTGCGACCGCATCCCGATGCTGCTGCTGGGTGCCACCGGCCCCTGGGATGCCGCGCGCCGCCGCCCCTGGATCGACTGGCTGCACACCGCGTCCGACCAGGGCGCGCTGGTGCGCGACTTCACCAAGTGGGACAACCAGCCCGGCTCCATCGCCGCCGCGCAGGAAGCCCTGCTGCGCGCCTCGCAGATCGCGATGACGGCTCCCCGCGGGCCCACCTACGTGAACCTCGACGCCGCGTTGCAGGAGGCCGAGCTGACGGAGTCGCTGCCAGTGCCCGACGTCAGGCGCTTCCAGCCCGCCGCACCGGCCGCGCCGTCGGCCGAAGCATTGGCCGAGGCGGTCCGCCTGCTCGATGGTGCCAGGAACCCGGTGATCCTGATGGGGCGCGCCTCTCGCCAGCTGGCCGAGTGGCAAGACCGGATCACGCTGGCGGAAAAGCTGCAGGCTTCGGTCTTGACCGACCTGAAGGCGGCCGCTGCCTTCCCGACCGACCACCCGCTGCATGCGGCGCTGCCCGGCCACTTCCTATCGCCCGAGGCCGCGAAGGTGCTGCGCGCCGCCGACGTGGTGCTGTCGCTGGACTGGATCGATCTCGCCGGCACGCTCAAGCAGGCCTGGGGCAAGGACACGATCACCTCGCGCATCATCAACATCTCGCCCGATGCGCACGTGCACCGCGGCTGGAGCCACGACTACATGGCGCTGCCGCCGGCCGACGTGTACCTGATGTGCGAGCCCGGCGCCGCCGTGCCGCCCCTGTTGCAGGCACTGCCTGCCCGGGAGCGGCCGGCGCGCAGGTACACGCCGTACGAGCCGGCCGCCGAAGAAAAGACGCTGACGCTGAAGGCGCTGGCCCACGCGGTCAACAAGGCGACCGAGAACCTGCCGGTGTGCCTCACGCGCCTCCCCTTGGGATGGAACGGCGGCTGGCGTCACTTCCAGCATCCGCTGGACTACACCGGGTCCGACGGTGGTGGTGGCGTCGGCGCCGGGCCGGGCATGACGGTCGGTGCGGCGCTGGCACTGCGCGACACCGACCGCATCTGCGTGGCGGTGATAGGCGACGGCGACTTCCTCATGGGCAACACCGCGCTGTGGACGGCGGCGCACTACGGCATCCCGTGCCTGTTCATCGTCGCCAACAACCGCTCCTTCTTCAACGACGAACTGCACCAGGAAAGGGTGGCGCGCGAGCGCGGCCGGCCGGTGGAGAACCGCTGGATCGGCCAGCAGATCGCCGGACCGGACATCGACCTCGGGAACATGGCGCGGTCGATGGGCTGCACCGGCATCGGTCCGGTCCAGGAACTCAAGGACCTGCTGCCTGCGATCGAGCAGGGCCTGCAGGCGGTGCGGCGCGGCGAGGTGGCGCTGGTCGACGTCCGCGTGCCGACCGGTTACGACAGCAACGTCAGTGGCTCGGCGCCCGCGGCCAGCCAGCAACGCTAGGCATCCCATGGCAAACCAGAACGTCCTGCCCGCGCACCGCGACCTTTACTACGGCGGTGAATGGCACCGGCCGCAAGGCGGCTACGCCGAGACCTTCAATCCCGCGACCGGCGAGAGCCTGGGTCAATGCGCCGATGCGAACGCGGCGGACGTCGACGCCTGCGTGGCCGCGGCGCAGAAGGGCTTTGCCACCTGGCGCGCCGTCAAGCCCTTGCAGCGCGCCGCGATGATGCGCGACTTCGCCGCCGTGATGCGCCAGCACGCCGACGAACTGGCGCTGCTCGACGCCCTGAACTGCGGCAACCCGGTCAAGGAAATGCGCAGCGACGTGATGGCGGGTGCCGCGGCCCTGGAGTTCGCGGCCGGCCTGGTCACCGAACTCAAGGGCGAGACCATCCCGATGGGCGAGGACGTGCTGAACCTGACGCTGCGCGAGCCCTATGGCGTCTGTGCCCGCATCGTTGCGTACAACCATCCGCTGATGTTCGTGCTGGGCAAGATGGGTCCTGCGCTCGCCGGCGGCAACTCGGTGGTCATGAAGCCGGCCTGGCAGGCGCCGCTGTCGGCGCTGCGCATGATGGAGCTGGGCCACGGCATCTTCCCCGCCGGCGTGCTGAACGTGCTGCCCGCCGGCCGCGCCGGCAGCGAAGCGCTGGTGGCGCATCCGGACGTGCCCCGCATCTCCCTGATCGGCAGCGTGCCCACCGGCCGGGCGGTGGCGGTGGCGGCAGCCGCCCGCCTGAAGCACGTCACGCTGGAACTGGGCGGCAAGAACGCCTGCGTGATCTACCCGGACGCGGACCTCGACAAGGCGGCGGAAGCCGCGGTGAAGGGGATGAATTTCACCTGGTGCGGCCAGTCCTGCGGCTCCACCTCGCGCCTGTTCCTGCACGACTCCGTCTACGACGCGGTGCTGGCCCGGGTGCTGGACCGCATCCGCGAGTACGTGCCCGGCCTGCCGGAAGATCCGGCCACGACCATGGGCGCGCTGATTTCCAGGGCGCAACACCAGAAGGTGCTCGACTACATCCAGGTGGCGCACGCCGATGGCGCCAGGCTGCTGCACGGCGGCGCGGCGCCCAAGGACCCGAAACTTGCCAACGGCTTCTTCGTCGAACCCACCGTGTTCGGCGAGGTCAGACAGGACATGCGCATCGCCAGCGAAGAAGTGTTCGGGCCCATCCTGTCGGTGCTGCGCTGGAGCGACGAGGAGCAGATGCTGCGCGACGTCAACGCCGTCGAGTACGGCCTGACCGCGTCGGTCTGGACCCGCTCGCTGGCCAATGCGCACCGCGCGGCACGCCAGATCCAGGCGGGTTTCGTCTGGGTCAACCACGTCGGCGCGCACTTCCTGGGCGCCTCCTTCGGCGGCTACAAACAGTCCGGTCTGGGCCGCGAGGAAGGCCTGGAGGAGCTGTACAGCTTTACCCAGCACAAGAACATCCATATCGTGCCCTGAGGCACAAGCAACAGAGAAAAGAGCCATGAGCAAGCTGACCTTGTCGATCGCGATGGGCGATTACGACCGCACCCGCGCCTTGCAGGACGCCCGCGTGCTGATCGACGGCGTGGATCCGGTGTTCCAACTGCTGGACCCGGAGGAGATCTTCTTTCGCGCCTTCCGTGGCCGCGAGTTCGACGTGAGCGAGCTGTCGCTCTCCAGCTATACCTTGAAGGTGTCGCAGGGCGACTGCCCCTATGTCGGCGTGCCGGTGTTCATGTCGCGCGCCTTCCGCCACACGGCCATCTACGTCCGCAAGGACCGCATCAAGAGCCCGGCGGACCTCAAGGGCAAGCGCGTCGGCCTGCCGGAGTACCAGCTGTCCGCCAACGTGTGGGCGCGCGCGGTGCTGAAGACCGACTTCGGCATCGAGCCACGCGACATCACCTGGGTGCGCGGCGGCATCGACCATCCGGGCCGGGTCGAGAAGCTGAAGGTGCAGCTCGATGCGGACATCAAGTTCGACGACGCGCCGGAGACGGACACCTTGTCGGCCATGCTGGATCGCGGTGACATCGACGCCTTCATCGGGCCGCGCGCGCCCTCGTGCTTCGGCCGCAACCCCGACGTGGACTGGCTGTACCCGGACCCGACGGCGGCGGCGCAGGAGTATTTCCGCCGCACGAAGATCTTCCCGATCATGCATTTGCTCGGCGTGCGCAAGGAACTGGTGGCGCAGCACCCCTGGCTGCCGGTGGCCTTGTTCAAGGCCTTCGATACGGCCAAGACCATGGCCATCGAGAAGCTGGCCGATCCTGCCGCGCCCAAGACCTCGCTGCCTTTCCTCGAAGAGCAGATCCGGGCCGCGCAGACCCTGATGGGCAAGGACTACTGGCCCAACGGCGTCACGCCCAACCTGCCGACGCTGCAAGCCTTCCTGGCGCACCACCATGAGCAGGGGCTGTCCCGGCGCAAGGTGGCCGTGGAAGAACTGTTCGCGCCCAGCACGTACGAGCTGCACAAGATCTGAGGACGGGGATGGTGCGCAAGCGGAGCTTGCACACCCTACCGTCGGCCTCGTAGGGTGTGCAAGCTTGCTTGCGCACCTCCCCGCTTAATCGCTCTTCAAGTTCGCCCGCTTCGCGACCTCGCGCACCTGCTTGGTCTCCTGCTGCAAGGCGGCGGCCAGCGCCGCCGGCGAACCTCCGATCAACTGCACGCCCTGGTTGCGCGCGGCCTCCAGCGCGTCCGGCTGCCTTGCCACCTGCGTGATGTCGGCGCTGATGCGCTGGATCGCCTCGGCCGGCGTGCCGGTGCGCGCCATCAGGATGATGTTGGGCGCGAAGTCGAAGCCGGGGATCTTCTCGGCGATCGCCTGCACCTGCGGCTCCTGCGGCCAGCGCTTGGCGGAGTTCACGGCGATCGGCTTGACCTGGCCGGCCTTCACCATGCCGGCGATCGAAGGGTAAGCCGCGAAGACCATGTCGACCTCGCCGGCGAGCAACGCCGGCACCGAAGCCGCGCTGCCGCGGAACGGGATGTGCGTGATGAAGAGGCCGTAGGCGGCCTTCAGCGCTTCCATCGTCAGGTGGTGCGTGCTGCCGAGGCCGGACGACCCGTAGTTCAGCTTGCCCGGCTTGCTCCTGGCGAGTTTCACCAGGTCGTCGAGCGAGTTCACCTGCAGCTTGGGATTGACCACGAGGAACAGCGGCGCCTGCCCGATCAGCGACACCGGGACGAAGTCCTTCACCGGGTCGTACGCCAGCTTGGAACTGAGCAAGGGGTTGACCGTGACCATCGACCCGTCCGCCACCAGGTACGAATACCCGTCCGGCGCCGAACCCGCCAGCGACGAGGCGGCCACGCCGCCGTTGGCACCCGGCTTGTTGTCCACGATGACGGCCTGGCCCAGCAAGGCACCCAGCCGCGGCGCCAGGATGCGCGAGACGGTATCGGTCAGGCCGCCGGGGGGGTTGACGGCAATCAGCCGCACGGGCCGGGTAGGAAAGGCCTGGGCCCAGGCAGCGGTGCCCGGAAGGGCGATGGCCGCGGCTGCGGCCAGCATGTCGCGACGACGAAAGTAGCTCATGGTTGTCTCCTGCTTTTGATTGTCGCCAGGGCTGCGCGCCGCTGGCAAGCTTGATTGTCGAATGCACGTGAAGCCGCAGTATGCTTGCCGGTTCCGGCCGCTACCAAGAGCTTTCCCATGCCCTCCAACCTCACCGCTCCCGACGCATCCGTCATCGAAGACCTCGTCTCGGCGAACCACATCCTGTTCGACCAGGGCGTCGTCGATGCCTTCGGGCACGTCAGCGTGCGGCACCCGCAGCAGGCCGACCGCTTCCTGCTGGCCCGCAACATGGCGCCGGGCACGGTCACCGCCGATGACATCCTGCAGTACGAGCTGGATGGCACGCCGCTCGACGCGGGCGACCGCCGCGTGTACCTGGAACGCTTCATCCACGGCTCGATCTTCCGTGCCCGCCCCGACGTGATGGCGGTGGTGCACAGCCACTCGCCCGCGGTGGTGCCGTTCTCGGTGTCGCGCAAGCAGCGGCTGCTGCCGGTGTGCCACATGAGCGGCTTCCTCGGCGCCGGCTCGCCGCTGTTCGAGATCCGCGACACGGCCGGCGACGGCAGCGACCTGCTGGTGCGCGACGACGGCCTCGGCCGCGCGCTGGCCACCTCGCTGGGCGGTGCCAACTTCGTCCTGATGCGCGGGCATGGTTCGACCGCCGTCGCGCCTTCCCTGAAACTCGCGGTCTATCGCGCCGTCTACGCGGAGATCAATGCGCGCCTGCAGATGCAGGCCCTGCAGCTTGGCGATCCGGAGTACCTGAGCGCCAAGGAAGCGCAAGCCGCCATGGCCAGCACGGAAGGCCAGGTGGAACGACCCTGGGCGCTGTGGAAAGCCGACGCGGCCGCCAGGCGCAAGCGTTGAACCACTTTACAAAGATGAAGACCATGCAACAGCTCCCCAC